>JALLOL010000024.1 GCA_027717875.1 Acidobacteria bacterium AH-259-L09
CGAGTCGAATCGTGTTATTTGACTCGAAAAAGTACCGGTGGATTCTCTCCTCCGCTTTTGCAATCTGTTCCCCGATGAACTGGGTTTCTTTCTCAAATGCCGAGTCTTTGGCCCGCTTGTCGATCTGCGGCTTGAAATCATTCTTGCTTTTAAGTTCAGCGAGAACATAGCCCAGCAGGCTTCGAAGACTTCCCGCCTGATCCTGCACCTCTTCAAGGGCATCCCTGTAGCGCACCCGGGCCTCTTGAATTTTCTCGGCACAGGTCGCCTCTCGCATTGCTTTGCCGGCGCGCTCGACCTCGGCAAAGTGGGTTTTCAGCAAATCGAGCTTCTGGCGCAATTGCGACAAGTAATGATCAATTTGGCGATCAATAAAGCGTTCCATGAAGGCATCGTTGAGTCGACGCTCCTCCTTAAAAAGACCGATCTCGTCGAGCCGCCCTCGAAAATGCTCCCGGAGAAGAGGATTTTGACGAGCCGGGGGCAGCTTTTCCTCTTCCCGATCTTGCGCGCCGAGACTCACGCATAAAGAACCAGCAAGACAAAGATGAAGGCAGCAAGCAACAACCGATAGACGACGAAAGGAAGATAAGTACGGGTTTGAAGAAACCGAAGGAAGTACTTGATGCATAGAAAGCCGCTAATGAAAGAGAATATTACACCAATCAGGAGGGGGACAACAGAGCTGAAGTCGCACAGCTGTGAGTGCCACAGTCGGTAAAGGCGGGCGAGCGTGGCCAGGGCAATGATGGGTGTCCCCAGCAGGAAAGAAAAGCGGGCCGAGTCGGCCCTTGACAGACCCAGGATCAAGGCCATTGTAATGGTCACCCCGGAGCGGCTCACACCCGGAATCAGAGCCAAGGCTTGGGCCGTGCCGATGATCAAGCCGTCTCGCCTGCGGATGCTCTCCAGTTTGCGCGCTTGAGATCCGGTGCGATCCGCCCACCACAGGAAAAGTCCGAAGCCTGAGAGGGTCAAAACCGTCACCAGCGGAGTACGCAGGCGATGCTCAATGACGTTCTCAAATAAAGCACCCATGAGCAGTGCGGGAATGGTGCCCACCACGAGCGCACCTAAAAGCCGCGCTTGGTCAGCAGAAGATGTCCTGCTAAATCGGCTTAACATTTGTTGGGTAATCACCATCCATTCTTGACGAAAATAGATCAGCAAAGCCAGGAGTGTCCCCCCATGCAGCATCACGTCAAAACTCAGGCCCATGGATTCCCAACCGAGAAACCGGGGGAGCACAATCAGGTGAGCCGAGCTGCTGATAGGAAGAAACTCCGTCGCTCCTTGAAGGATTCCCAAAAAGATGGCCTGCAGGCTCCGACTAGCCAGCATAGGTGCTCATGGTCAAGTTTTCTCTCACCATAGTCAAGCTGTTGGTCCCGTCGGACGTCCCTAAAGCGTGCTATACTCGAAGGAGTCAGGAGCCAGGAGCCAGAAGAATTCAGAATCAAGAAGTCAGAATCCAGAATGCTGAGCCGCTGACCTCCTGACGCGCTCACTGCTAAATGGAGATCAGTGGTCAGACCGGCCAGGTGGTTAACTTTCAGACTCCTGGCTTCAGGATGTCAAAATGACTGATCGTCGTGAAACGGTCCTCATTCTGGACTTTGGATCCCAGTATACTCAGCTGATCGCACGCCGTATTCGGGAGGCAGGGGTATACTCGGAAATCTTTCCCTATAGCACGTCCTGGGAGGAGATCGAAGGGAGAAATCCGAAGGGCCTCATCTTATCCGGGGGCCCAGAATCCGTTTTCGCACCCCACTCTCCTCATCCTGACCCGCGTCTTTACAACTTTCAAGGACCACTTCTGGGGATTTGCTATGGAATGCAGCTTCTGGCTCGTCATTTCGGAGGCAAGGTGATTCCCGCCGAGCACCGAGAATATGGAAGATCGCTCCTCGAACAGGTCCAAACAAGCCCCATCTTCCAAGGTTTACCCGGGCGAATGGAAGTGTGGATGAGTCACGGAGATCGGATTGAGGACGCTCCGGCAGGCTTTACCGCGATCGCGCGCAGTGCCACTGCCCTGGCAGCCATGGAGGAGCGGGATCGAAAAATCTATGGGCTGCAGTTTCATCCCGAGGTGGCCCATACCCCCCGCGGAGAGGAGATCTTGAAGAACTTTCTCTTTGAGATCTGTGGATGCCGCGGCGATTGGACGATGAGTTCCTTTGTGGAAAAGGCAGTTTCTGATATTCGTGCCCGGATTGGACCGGCGAGGGCGGTTTGCGCGCTTTCCGGAGGAGTCGATTCGACGGTCGCTGCAAGTCTTGTTCATCAAGCCATCGGCGATCGGCTCACCTGCATCTTCGTCGATAATGGTTTACTTCGGAAGGAAGAGTTTTCACAGGTACTCAGCACCTTTCGTGCAAAGATGCACCTGAACGTGGTGGGAGTGGATGCGAGTCGCCGCTTCCTGCAACGACTCACTGGAGTCGAGGATCCGGAGCGAAAAAGAAAAATCATCGGAGAGGAGTTCATCCGCGTTTTTGAAAAAGAGGCTGAAAAGCTGGGCCAGATTAGTATTCTGGTTCAAGGTACTCTTTATCCGGATGTCATCGAATCCGTCTCCACCAAGGGACCCTCTGACCTGATTAAGAGTCATCACAATGTCGGTGGACTGCCTGAACAGATGCAGCTCTCGCTGCTTGAGCCCCTGCGAGATCTCTTCAAGGATGAGGTCCGGCGCCTGGCAGGGGAATTGAATCTCCCTGTGGAGCTGATCCAGCGTCAACCTTTTCCCGGCCCCGGACTGGCTGTGCGGATTGTGGGTGAAGTCACCCAAGATCGTCTCGACATCCTTCGAGAGGCGGACCAGATTGTCCAGCAAGAAGTAAAAGACGCAGACCTGTATGCTAAGATCTGGCAGTCGTTTGCCATCCTGCTTCCGATCAAAAGCGTCGGCGTCATGGGGGATGAAAGAACCTATGAAAATGTGATCGCAATTCGGGCAGTTCACAGCTTGGATGGGATGACAGCCGATTGGGTTCCCCTTCCTTACCAGTTGCTGGGGCGCATCTCAAACCGGATTGTGAACGAGGTCCGAGGAGTCAATCGAGTTGTCTACGACATTAGCTCCAAACCCCCGAGCACCATTGAGTGGGAGTAGAACAAAGGAGCAATAGGACAAAAGAGCAATAGAGCAAACGCTTCGAGCAAAAGAGCAAAGGAGCAGAAGAGCAGTCGAGCCACGGCACCACAGCATCACGGCGCCACAGCACCGAACCACGACGGCACCAAACCTCAATGGCTCGTAGCTCAAGACTCAGAACCCAAGACCCAATCATGGCCGAATTTGTTCACCTTCACCTGCACAGCCATTTCAGTCTTCTCGACGGAGCCAACCAGATCGATGCTGTGGTCCGGCGTGCTTCAGAGATGAGGATGCCGGCGCTGGCCTTGACCGATCACGGCAACCTGTTTGGAGCTGTTCAGTTTCATGACACGGCGGTTGAATACGGGCTCAATCCGATTATTGGCTGTGAGGTTTACGTGGCACGCGGAGGACACAAGTCCAAAAGCGGCCGTTCAGACCAGAGCAATCATCTGGTCCTGCTGGCGACAAATGCCAGGGGCTATCAAAACCTGGTCAAGCTGGTTTCACTCGGCTATTTGCAGGGATTTTACTATCGTCCCCGCATCGACCTTGAGCTGCTCGCAGAGTGCCGAGAAGGACTGGTTGGGCTTTCCGCTTGTTTAAAGGGGATTGTGGCCTGGAATCTCGCGCAGGATCACTATTCGCAGGCTCGAGAAGAGGCGGGAAAGCTGGCCGAGATTTTAGGTCGAGAGAACTTTTATTTGGAATTGCAGAATCACGGCATTGAGGAACAAGAGAAGGTCAACTCGGGTGTTCTTCGTCTGGCTCGTGAACTGGATCTTTCCCTGGTCGCTACCAATGACTGCCATTATCTGTCCAAAACAGACTCTTTCGCCCACGAGGTCCTGCTTTGTATTCAAACGGGCAAGACCATCCAGGACAAGAACCGCCTCAGGTACCCGAGTGATGAGTTCTACTTCAAGAGCCCTCAGGAAATGGAGTCCTTATTTGGCCATGCACCCCAGGCGCTGTCCAATACACTGGAAATCGCTGAAAAGTGCACCTTCCGGTTCGGTGAACCGGAGAATATCTTTCCAGACTTTCAAGTTCCTCCTGGCTACACCTTGGAGAGCTGGTTTGAGAAGGTGGTTCGGGAGGGATTTCAAGAACGTCTCCATCACCTCAAACAGCTGGAGACGGAAGGGAGGCTGCGCTACCCGCTCGAAGAATATCAAAAGCGGCTGGATCGGGAAGTGGAAATGATCAAGAAGATGAAATTTCCCGGTTATTTTCTGATTGTGTGGGACTTCATTCGCTATGCCCGGGAGAACCGCATACCGGTTGGCCCGGGACGAGGCTCAGCGGCGGGAAGCCTGGTCTCCTACGCGATGAGGATCACCGATGTCGACCCCCTTTCGTATGATTTACTCTTCGAGCGCTTCCTCAATCCGGAACGTGTGACTCCTCCGGACATCGACATCGACTTCTGCATGGTGCGTCGCAATGAAGTCATCGACTACGTCACACGCCGCTATGGCCGGGAAAACGTCAGCCAGATTATCACCTTTGGGACGATGGCCGCTCGAGGAGCCATCCGCGATGTGGGGCGCAGCCTGAACATTCCCTATGCGGAGGTTGACAGGATCGCCCGGTTGGTTCCACAAACTCCGGATGCGACTTTGCAGAAGGCTCTCGACAGAGTAAAGGAACTCAAAGAGTCAGCCAAGAGCGATCCTCGCTACAGCCAATTGATCGATGTTGCCCGACAACTGGAAGGATTGTCTCGACACGCCTCCACCCACGCGGCTGGCATTGTGATCGCTCCCAAGCCTCTCATCGACTTGATCCCGCTTTACAAGACCAACAAGGATGAGATCACCACCCAGTACACCATGACAGATCTGGAGCGTCTGGGTCTGCTGAAAATGGATTTTTTGGCGCTCACCACCCTGACCGTTATTGAGCAGACTCGGGCCCAGATTCGAGGTCAACTGGGGGTTGAACTTGCTCTGGATCAACTCGATCTGAATGATCAAAAGACCTTCAAGCTCTTTTGCGAGGGGAAAACCACTGGGATCTTCCAGTTTGAGTCTGCGGGAATGCGGGATATCCTGAAGCGTCTTCAGCCCAGCCGTTTCGAGGATCTGATTGCCTTAAACGCGCTCTACCGCCCCGGGCCCATTCAGGGGGGGATGATCGACGACTTTGTGGCACGGCGGCACGGCAAAGTCAAGATCCAGTATGAGGTTGCGGCCCTTGAGGAGATTCTCAAGGAAACCTACGGGGTCATTGTCTATCAAGAACAAGTCATGCAGATTGCCAGCAAGTTGGCCGGTTTTTCTCTGGGAGAAGCCGATCTTCTGCGCCGAGCCATGGGAAAGAAGAAAAAACAGGTGATGCAGGCGCAGAGGAAGAAGTTTCTGGCCGGCTGCCAGGCGCGCGGTACCGAATCCAGTAAAGCCAAGCGAATCTTTGAATTGATGGAACAGTTTGCCGGGTACGGATTCAACAAGAGCCATTCCACTGCCTACGCATTGCTGGCCTTTCAGACCGCCTATCTGAAAGCACACTACCCCGTGCAGTTTATGGCCTCCTTGCTGACCAGTGAGATGTCCAACACGGATAAGATTGTAAAGCACCTGGCCGAGTGCAGAGAAATGGGCATCCGCGTGCTGCCGCCGGATATCAATGCTAGCGAGCTTGATTTTTTGGCCTCGGGCCAGGACATCAAATTTGGCCTGGCAGCCATTCGGAACGTTGGAGAATCAGCCATCCGGGCTGTGCTTCAGCGCCGCCGTGAAATCAGCCGATTCGCCAGCTTTTACGAGTTCTGCGAAAAAGTTGACCTGCGGGTCGTGAACAAGCGAGTGGTTGAATCATTAATCAAAGCAGGAGCCTTTGATTCTCTGGGCTATCGACGCAGGTCGTTGATGGAAGTGTTGGATCGGGCCATCGAACATGGGCAGAAGGCTCAAAGAGATCGTCTAAGTGGCCAAAGAGGCTTGTTTTTGCAAGCGCCGGCGAGCGGAGATGGCAATGGAGAGGACCTTCCCAACATTGGCGAGTGGCCCGATCGTCAGAAGTGGACCTACGAGAAGGAAACTTTGGGATATTACGTAACCGGTCATCCACTCCAGGATTTTAAGAAGGAGCTCAAAAAGTTTTCACCGCTCTCCACCGCTGATGTCTCCGAAGAGATCTTGGGCCGGGAAATTTCGATCGGGGGCATGATTAGCGCTCTGAGAAGATTGCGCACGCGCAAGGGAGATTCGATGGCCACCTTTCAGCTGGAGGATCTCACCGGAACCCTTGAAGTCTTGGTCTGGCCCAACACCTACGAGCGTTATCGAACACTCATTGAAACCGATGTGCCCGTGCTTGTGCGCGGGCGCTGTGAAGTGGACGCCAAGGGAGATGCCCGTCTGCTCTGCTCGGGCATTCTCCATCTCGATTCCCTTTGGAATGACGCTGTCCGAAAAGCGAAAATTCGAATCCCACTTCCCTCCCTCGATACGAACAAAGTCTCACAACTTCACTCACTCGTCACCCGCTATCATGGGAATTGCCCCTTGGAATTCGAGCTTTTGCAGAGGAAGAAGTATCGCATCCTGGTCATCCCTGAAGAAAATCTCCTCATCAATCCCCTTCCCTCCTTTGTCGAGTCCGTGGAAAAGCTTTTTGGCGAAAACTCCGTCACCCTGTATACTGGCAAGCGCTCCGATTCGGGAAGGACTCCCTTTTAAGGGCCCCGAAGGAGTGCTGCTCGTGACTTCGTGCCTTTCGTCTTTTCGTGCTGTCGTGACTTCGTGTGACACGCTGGAATTCACAAACGAGACGACAGCACGAGCGCACGAAAGGGGGCAGTCGAGGAGAGAACGTGCTAAGCAAGGTCGAAGAATTAACTCATCTGAGGGAGCGAGTGCAGAAGCTTCCTCCGCAGGCTGCAGTGGAAATCGCCACGCTCAAGGAGCGCATCGCGCACTTGGAGAGACAGCTTCCGGGCCCGTCCTGCGCCTGGGATCATGTTCAGCTTTCCCGCCATGAAAACCGCCCTTACACGCTCGATTACATCAAACGGCTCTTCAAATCCTTTCGTCCCATTTGCGGGGACCGAAAATTTGCTGACGACCCCGCTCTCATTGGAGGTATGGCTCTGTTCGAGGCTAAACCGGTGATGGTCATCGGCCAGCAGAAGGGCCGCAACACCAAAGAACGTCTCTATCGCAATTACGGAATGCCCAAACCGGAAGGCTATCGCAAGGCGATCCGTCTGATGCTCCTGGCTGAAAAGTACAACCGGCCCATTTTCACATTGATTGACACTCCTGGAGCCTATCCCGGAATTGGTGCCGAGGAGCGAGGTCAGGCCGAAGCCATCGCCTACAATTTGCGCACCATGGCGCGCCTCGCTGTCCCTATTATTGCGACTATCTTGGGAGAAGGAGGCAGCGGCGGTGCTCTGGCCATCGGCCTGGGAGATCGTCTTCTGATGCTGGAGCATTCAATCTATTCGGTGATCTCCCCGGAAAGCTGTTCGGCCATTTTGTGGAAAGATCAGGAGCATGCAAAAGAGGCAGCAGAGAGCCTCAAGCTGACGGCTGAAGATCTCCTCCGTTTCAAGGTGATTGATGAAATCGTTCCGGAGCCTGCAGGAGGGGCCCACACTGACTGGGATGAGGCGGCTGCAATCTTAAAGGAATCCTTAATGCGAAATCTCCAAGCGGTGAGCCAGCAGAGCCCGCAAGAACGCCTCGCTCGACGGTTTGACAAATTCCGCTGCATGGGTGAGTTTCCAGAGTAGCAGTGTCTGACTCTTGCAGGCCCAAGTTTCTGGCCGACGTCATGTTGGGAAGGCTGGCAAAGTGGCTTCGCATCCTGGGCTATGACACCACTTATGACAACCGAATCACCGATGATCAGCTCATTGATAGAGCCCGGGCTGAGAACCGTATTGCGTTGACCCGCGACGGGCGGCTCATAAAGCGGCTTCAGCTTTCCTGCTCACTGTTCATTGAAAGTGAGGACCTGTTCGAGCAAATTCAGGAGGTTTTAAACTTCCTGGGAGAGGAGGTTGACCCGGCTCGACTCCTTTCCCGCTGCGTGGAATGCAACTCCGAGCTTGAAAGCGTCTCCAGGCAAGCCGCTCGGGAAAAAGTTCCTCCCTATGTTTTCAAAACTCAACACCGTTTCAAGCAGTGCCTCGACTGTGATCGTATCTATTGGGGAGGAACCCACCGCGACGACATTTGGGAGCGGCTCCGTGGACTGACAAGAGAAGAGCAATAGAACAATAGATGTCTCCTGAGGTCGGTGAGATGTCCGACAGTGCCTCCACTGCTCCATTGCTCTTTACTCTACGTGAAGCGTTGGCTCTATTGCTCTTTTGTTCTATTCTATTGTTCTATTGTTCTATTTTTGCTCTTTTGCTCTTTTGTTCTACGCGAAGCGTTTGCTATGACGATTAAATCGGTTCGCGGCACCCATGATATCTTGCCGGGCTCAGTGGAGCTGTGGCAGAAGATTGAAGCCACCGCTCGTCGACTGTTCGGGCTTTATGGTTACGCCGAGGTGCGCACTCCGATCTTTGAAGAAACCGAGTTGTTTGCCCGCAGCATCGGAGCTGAGAACGACATCGTGCAAAAGGAGATGTACACCTTCAATGACAGCAAAGGAAAGGAGATCAGCCTTCGTCCAGAGGGAACGGCGCCCGTTGTGCGGGCTTACATCCAGCACGGACTGTATCATGACGGGGAGGTGAACAAGCTTTACTACATCGGCCCCATGTTTCGCCATGAGCGGCCCCAAAAGGGGCGTTACCGCCAGTTCCATCAGATCGGTGCCGAGGTTTTGGGCTCCCATCACCCGGCCGTTGAGGCCGAAGTGATCGAAATGTTGGATCGCTTCCTGAATGAGCTCGGAGTTGGCCCGTTTCGCTTGCTCATCAACTCGGTGGGGTGCACAAATTGCCGGCCTGCCTACGTGGAACTTCTGCAGCAGGAAATCCAGAACCGTTTCTCGAATTTTTGTCCGGACTGCCGGCGCCGCACTCGGAGCAATCCCTTGCGGGTGCTCGACTGCAAGGTCTCTTCCTGCCAGCCTGTGATCGAGCAGCTTCCCTCGATTCTCGATCACCTCTGCCAGGATTGCCGTCAGCACTTTGAGAAGTTTCGCACTTATCTGGACCTGTACCAGAGTGCTTATGAGCTGGTGCCTCGTCTGGTTCGGGGGCTGGACTACTACGTTCGCACCACTTTCGAGATAATCAGCCCGCGTTTGGGCCCCACCCAGAATGCCATTGTGGGCGGGGGCCGCTACGACGGCCTTTCAAAGATCCTGGGAGGGCCGCCCACCAAAGGATTTGGCTTCGCGTTGGGTATGGAGCGTCTGGTCTTAGTCCTCTCGGAGCAAAGGGAAATCAGCCGGCCTTACCAGGCACGGCCTCCGGACATTTTCCTGGCCTACCTGGATGAGCCCTCTCTCGAAGAGAGCCTGAAGTTGGCGCGAGAGCTGCGTCTGCAGGGGATTTTCGCCTACATTGACTTTCAAGGGCGCAGCCTCAAGGGGCAGATGCGACTGGCCCACCGACTCAGTGCCCGGTTTATCTGCGTCATTGGCGAGGACGAGATGCAAAGTGGCCAGTTTGCGATCAAGCGGATGGAGGACCGACATCAGGTCACGCTCGAGTGGGAGTCAATCGCGGAGTATGTGAAAGGGGGCTAAAAAGTTCCAAGTTCCACGTTTCAGGTTCCAGGTTGGAGGTGTCAGCTTTTTGAACGCTGGAACCTGGAACTTGGAACCTTCACTAATCAATCATGGATCAACTAAGTGATCTCAAGCGGACTTGTTACTGTGGCCTGATCCGCCAAGACCATGTCGGTCAAACCATGACCGTGATGGGTTGGGTCGATCGGCGCCGCGATCTGGGAAGCTTGATTTTTCTTGATCTTAGAGATCGCGAAGGAATTGTGCAGGTGGTTGCTAGTCCCGACTACCCTGCGGCTCTGGAAACAGCCAAGCAGGTTCGCCCCGAGTACGTCGTGGCGGTGACCGGTGAGGTCGTTGTGCGAGACGAAGAGACAGCGAACCCGCAGCTGGCGACGGGTCAAGTGGAAATCAGGGCTCGCCAGATTTACTTGCTGAACACTTCTCAGACTCCCCCTTTTGCCGTCACAGCAGGCGCTAGCGCCGCGGAAGAGACGCGGCTCCGCTACCGGTTTCTGGATCTTCGGCGCCGGCGTTTGCAGCGCAACCTTCGCCTGCGCCACCGGATCTGCCTGCAGATCCGCAAGTATCTGGATAAGCAGGGTTTCCTGGAGATTGAGACTCCGTTCTTGACCAAATCCACGCCCGAAGGGGCTCGAGACTATCTTGTCCCCAGCCGCCTTTATCCTGGGCAATTCTATGCTCTGCCTCAATCGCCCCAACTCTTTAAACAGCTGCTCATGATCTCGGGATTCGACAAGTACTTTCAGATCGTGCGCTGTTTCCGGGATGAGGATCTACGCGCCGATCGGCAGCCGGAGTTTACCCAAGTCGACATTGAGATGTCTTATGCGCAGATGGAAACCGTCTTCACCGTGGTCGAATCCCTGCTGGCCAGAGTCTCTGGTCTCGTCGGCATCCAGGTCTCGACGCCCTTTCCCCGGCTGAGTTACGACGAAGCGATATTGCGCTATGGCAGTGACCGGCCCGACACCCGCTTTGAGCTGGAATTGGAAAATGTCTCGCCCGCTTTTTCAGAAACCCGTTTCCAGATCTTTCGCAAGATCCTTGAAAGCGGTGGACTCATCAAGGGCTTCCGGGTTCCGGGACGCTGCGATTACTCGCGCAGGCAATTGGAGGAAGTCGCGGAACTGGCGAAAAGTTGCGGGGCGCGGGACCTCTCTTGGCTCAAGGTGACCTCGGAGGATCTGCGCAGCTCTTTTCCCAAAGTCGTCACTCAAGCGGAGCTTCACAGAGTCAGGGAAGCGGCTGGTCTCAAGGAGGGGGACATTTTCCTGATGGTTGGTGGTGCGGCAAAAATCGTTCACGCTTCACTGGGAGCCCTGCGCAGGCAGGTGGCTCGGCAGGAAAATTTGATCCCCAAGGACGATTACCGGTTCCTTTGGGTCTACAACTTCCCCCTGCTGGAGTGGGACGAGCAGGAAAAGCGCTATTTTGCCTGCAATCATCCCTTCACCTCCCCTCGCGATCAGGATGTTGATCTTTTGGAGGAAAACCCCGGCCGGGTTCGAGCCAAAGCCTATGACGTGGTTTTAAACGGCGTGGAAATCGGAGGAGGTTCGATTCGTATTCACCAGCGCGAACTGCAACAGCGGGTTTTCAGAGCACTGGGTATTGGTCCAGACGAAGAGGAGGCAAAATTCGGGTTTCTTTTGGAAGCCTTGCGCTACGGGGCACCTCCCCATGGCGGCATCGCCTTGGGGCTGGACCGGATTGTCATGCTGCTGGCCGGTGAGCAGTCGATCCGTGACGTGATCGCGTTTCCCAAGACGGCTCGCGCCGTGGATCTGATGTGCAGCGCCCCTTCTGCGGTGAGTGAGGCCCAGCTGAAGGAACTGCATATCCGGGTGGAAGAGTAAAAGGAGAATCCAGAATTCAGAATCCAGAATCCACAATCCAGAATTCAGAATCACACGGGCTGACAACTGACAGCTGACAACACAACTGACACTCAGAACTCAGAACCAAACCCTCAACAACTCAAACCTAAGAACTTGGAAGTTGAAGTTTGGAACTTGACTTCTGGCTCCTGGATTCTGAATTCTGGATTGTGGATTCTGGATTCTGAATTCTGGATTTTCACCCCGTGTCACTGGCCCCGGCTATAATTGCCTTGATGGGTAAGATCCGCATTCTTCCCGACGTTTTGGCACACAAGATCGCCGCTGGCGAGGTGGTGGAGCGGCCCGCCTCCGTGGTGAAGGAGCTGCTTGAAAATGCCCTGGACGCTGGTGCCCGGCGCATCGTCGTGGAAGCGGACAGTGGAGGAAAACGGCGGATTTCGGTGCGTGACGACGGAGCAGGTATGAGTCCGGAGGATGCCCGCCTGGCTTTTCAACACCACGCCACCAGTAAGATCGAAAACTTTGAAGATCTCGGCCAGATTCGAACCCTGGGCTTTCGGGGAGAGGCTTTGCCTTCGATCGCTTCGGTTGCTCGATTGCGTCTGAGAAGCATCGAAGGTGCGGGGACAGAAACTGCATCCCCTCTGGGAACGGAAATTGAAATCGAGGGGGGCACACTGAAAGCAGTGAGGGAGATCTCCTGGCCGGCAGGTACTGAGGTGGCGGTGGAAGATCTCTTTTTTAACGTTCCAGCCAGACGTAAATTCTTGAAGGCAGCTGCCACGGAATTGAGTCACCTCAGCCGTCAGGTGATGCATTATGCAATAGCCTACCCGGAAGTCGAATTTCAATTCAGCCATCAGCAGCGATCGGTGTTGGAGGCTGCCGCGGTGGCGAATCTTGAAGATCGCATCTATCAGGTCCTCGGGGAGTCCTTCCTGGAAAATCTGGTGCCCGTGGAGTATGAAAAGGGTGGTGTCTTTGTGTCGGGTTTCACTTCCCTGCCCCATGAGCAGCGCAGCAGCAGCACTTCACTGTTCCTTTACGTCAACCGCCGGATGGTCAAAGATCGCGTTTTGATGCACGCCATCCGACTGGCTTACCAGGATCTGATCCCGTCGGGCGCCCATCCCGCGGTCATTCTGCTTTTGGAAGTGGACCCGGAGCAGGTGGATGTCAATGTCCATCCTTGCAAGACCGAAATCCGTTTTAGGGATTCCAATTTGGTGCACAGCGCACTCTATCACGGACTGGAAGAGGCTTTATTGCGCCAAAAAAGGACTCTCTCGCACCTGGCCCGAGACATCTCGGCAGATCGCCTGGAAGGTGCGGATCGACTCCACCCGGGCAGCAAAGTGGCCACAAGCATCGCCAATTTCTTTGAGCGATACTCTCAAACCACAAGCAGATCTCCGGCCTTTGCAAGGGCATGCGGGACGCCTTTTTCCGGCTCAGCCGGTGTCGAAGCTTCAACCCAGCAGTTTTCTTCTTCCCTGCCCGTCAGCAACGGAGATGCCCATGGGGATGGCATCCCGGAGACCGACTATCTGAGTCCGATTCCGGTGGTTATGGGGCAATTCGTGGAAAGTTTCGTGGTGGCGGCAGATCGCGAAGGCGTGATGTTGGTGGACCAGCACGTGGCCCACGAGAGAATCCTGTATGATCGAGCACTTCGCGCACTGCGATGTTCCGAGAGATGTCCCACCCAGCGGCTGTTGGTTCCCTTGACCTACGAACTGAGTGCTCAGCACAGGGCGATCTTGGAGCAAATCATGGATGAGCTCAATGCCAACGGTTTCGAAGTGGAATGGTTCGGCACCCAGACCATCGCCATTAAAGGGGTTCCTTCCTTCGCCCAGGAGTGCGACGCGCGGCTTTTGATCCAGGAGATCCTGGATGGATTCGGATCTCCTCGTCAGGAGATTGAGAGCCGGGATCGGCTGGTGCGCCGGCTGCGTGAGAAAATTGCGGTCGGTTTGTCCTGCCGAGGAGCGATTAAGATCAATACGCCGCTGTCGGAGGAAAAAATGCAGTGGCTGCTGGATGAGCTCTTCCGCTGTGAAAACCCCTTCACCTGTCCTCATGGCCGACCCATTGTCCTGCGGCTGGGGATCGAGGAGATACTAAGAGGCTTCAAGCGAATCTAGTGGCTCGATTCGAGCCACTAGATTCGCCAGCCTTGAAGGAAAATCCGGCGATGTCCTACTTTCCCACACAGTCTCCCGTGCAGTATCATCGGCGCTGGAGGGCTTAACTTCTGTGTTCGGTATGGGAACAGGTGTTGCCCCTCCGCTACAATCGCCGGAAACCGGTGCAGCTCACATCTGACAACTGACGGGATAGATTGTCAGCTGTCAGCTCTTTTAAAAACAAGGACAAACCCACAAGTCGAACGCGGTTTGTGCAGCAAAAAATTCTAGGTCAAGCCGCACGACCGATTAGTACAGGTCAGCTTCATCCGTCACCGGACTTCCACACCCTGCCTATCAACCTCGTCATCTCCGAGGGGTCTTCAGTCCCGATCGCTCGGGAGGGAGATCTTATCTTGGGGCGAGCTTCACGTTTAGATGCATTCAGCGTTTATCTCTTCCGCACTTAACTACCCAGCGGTGCTCCTGGCGGAACAACTGGTACATCAGCGGTGCGTCCAACCCGGTCCTCTCGTACTGGGGTCAGGCCCCCTCAAATCTCCTGCGCCCACGACAGATAGGGACCGAACTGTCTCACGACGTTCTAAACCCAGCTCACGTACCGCTTTAATCGGCGAACAGCCGAACCCTTGGAACCTTCTTCAGCTCCAGGATGCGATGAGCCGACATCGAGGTGCCAAACCTTGGCGTCGATGTGAACTCTTGGCCAAGATAAGCCTGTTATCCCCGGCGTACCTTTTATCCGTTGAGCGATGGCCCTTCCATACGGAACCACCGGATCACTAAGGCCGACTTTCGTCTCTGCTCGACGTGTCTGTCTCGCAGTCAAGCGGGCTTCTGCCTTTACACTCTGCGGCTGATTTCCAAACAGCCTGAGCCCACCTTTGCGCGCCTCCGTTACCTTTTGGGAGGCGACCGCCCCAGTCAAACTACCCGCCTAACCCTGTCTTTCTTCCCGATTCAGGGAGAGAAGTTAGATGCTCAATACGAGAAGGGTGGTATCTCACCGATGGCTCCACCGAATCTGACGACCCGGCTTCATAGCCTCCCACCTATCCTGCACATCACGCACCGGGCACCAAGGTTAGGGTATAGTAAAGGTGCACGGGGTCTTTCCGTCTTGTCGCGGGCAACCGGCATCTTCACCGGTACTACAAATTCGCTGAGTCTCTCGTCAAGACAGCGCCCAGATCGTTACGCCATTCGTGCAGGTCGGAACTTACCCGACAAGGAATTTCGCTACCTTAGGACCGTTATAGTTACGGCCGCCGTTCACTGGGGCTTCAGTTCCGGGCTTCGCTCCCGAGGGAGCTAACCCCTCCCTTTAACCTTCCAGCACCGGGCAGGCGTCAGACCCTATACGTCGTCTTAGCGACTTTGCAGAGTCCTGTGTTTTTAGTAAACAGTCGCCTGGGCCTATTCTCTGCAACCCTCTTCAGCTCCATCCGCAAGGGATTTCACCTAATGAGGGCCCACCTTCTCCCGAAGTTACGGTGGCAATTTGCCGAGTTCCTGAACGAGAGTTCTCTCAAGCGCCTTAGGATGCTCTCCTCGTCTACCTGTGTCGGTTTGCGGTACGGTCACCTTGGTTCTGGCTAGAGGCTTTTCTCGGCAGTGCGGAATCAGCGGCTTTGCGAGCCTTACGGCTCTCGCACTCGCGCCTCAGCATTAGGGCCGCGTGGATTTGCCTGCGCGGCCTGCCTACACGCTTGGACCGGGACAACCATTACCCGGGCCCGCCTATCCCTCTGCGTCCCCCCTTTGCTCATAACGAACTACGGTGGTACAGGAATATTCGCCTGTTTCCCATCGGCTACGCCTTTCGGCCTCGTCTTAGGGACCGACTAACCCTGGGCGGATGAACCTTCCCCAGGAAACCTTAGACTTTCGGCGAACTTGATTTTCACAAGTTTTATCGCTACTTATGCCGGCAGAGTCTCTTGCCTGCGCTCCACGGGCCCTCACAGGCCTGCTTCAGTGCCCAGGCAATGCTCCCCTACCGTAACCGCAGATCACGCGGATCTTAACGGATCTTCACAGATATCCATCAAGAAGTATCTGTGTCAATCGGTTCCGATCCGTGTGATCTGCGATTACCCGCAGCTTCGGTGGTGCGCTTGAGCCCCGTTAAATTGTCGGCGCGGACTCGCTTGACCAGTGAGCTGTTACGCTTTCTTTCAAGGATGGCTGCTTCTAAGCCAACCTCCTGGTTGTCTGAGCGCCTCCACTTCCTTTCCCACTTAGCGCACGCTCCGGGACCTTAGCTGGCGGTCTGGGCTGTTTCCCTCTCGACTATGAAGCTTAGCCCCCACAGTCTGACTCCCGGGCTAGACGTTTCCGGCATTCGGAGTTTGGTTGGATTCAGTAACCGGTGAAGGTCCCTAGTCCATTCAGTGCTCTACCGCCGGAACGAACCACCCGAGGCTAGCCCTAAAGCTATTTCGGGGAGAACGAGCTATCACTGAGTTTGATTAGCCTTTCACCCCTACCCTCAGCTCATCCAAGCTGTTTTCAACCAACACTGGTTCGGGCCTCCAACAGGTGTTACCCTGCCTTCACCCTGGCCAAGGGTAGATCACTCAGCTTCGCGTCTACTCCAGACAACTCTAAGACGCCCTATTCAGACTCGGTTTCCCTTCGGCTCCCCCTGATTTTCGGGTTAACCTTGCTGCCTAGAATAACTAGCCGGCCCATTATGCAAAAGGTACGCCGTCATCCTGCCAAAGCAGGACTCCGACTGCTTGTAAGTGAACGGTTTCAGGTACTATTTCACTCTCCTTGCAGGAGTTCTTTTCACCTTTCCCTCACGGTACTAGTTCACTATCGGTTGCGAAGGAGTATTTAGCCTTACGAGATGGTCCTCGCGGATTCCCACAGGATTTCCCGTGTCCCGTGGTACTCGGGATTCCCCGGCCCCTTCCTTTGGCTTTCACCTACAGGTCTTTCACCTTCTTTGGAGCGGCTTTCCAGCGCGCTTCGGCTGGCCTTGGGAAGTTGATGCCAGGTCCCACTACCCCC
>JALLOL010000239.1 GCA_027717875.1 Acidobacteria bacterium AH-259-L09
TGGTCCCCAGGAGTGCGCCGAATTGCCTGACGTGATTCAGATCGAGTTGACCGGCCAGTAACAATGATTTCCAGTTGTGATGGGGCTGTCCAACAGCCTGCATGGCCAGCAGATGATGTTGCCGATCTTCGAAGACAAAAGGTGTGATGCTTTCCGCTGGAGCCAGACGGGCCAGCCACTGCAGGCCCAACGCCTCCCGATGGATCCTGGCCGGGCTGCTGAACCAGTCCACCGGCACTCTGAGTTTGGGCAAGGCTTGCTTGAGGACCCAAGCTTCACCTGTGGGACGCTCGACCAGGACTGTCCGGTTGGAGACGCCGCCGGTCAGCTTGCGTATTTGAATCTGTTCTTTCGCTCCGACACGCCCGGTGCGTCTCAAATAGCGGGTGAGGGCTTGCGGCTGTTCGATGTCCAGCGACTCCATCTGTGTTGCTGTTGAAGCGTATGAGGCGCTACGGGATCAAAGGCACCCCGCCAAGATGGGTTCGGCGGGGTTATGGATATCGTTAATGTGCTGCAGCATACAAGCTGCTATGTTAGCAAAACAGGGCGAGAGTGCAAGGGACCTGACGACCGAAGGGCGTGGCTTCCCGAAGCTGTTGAATGACCCACCCCCTCGATCCGGGGCTTGGATCAACGGGGGGGCGCTCTCTGGAGCCGATCCAGCACTTCCCGAAGCTTCTCGAGAGCCTCCTCTAGCCCGGTTTTGAGAGCCTCCAGCTCCTGCGATCTGAAGGGCGGTGGCGCCCGCTCTTCCAACACAGTTGCAACCTGCTCTTCCACTTCGTCCCTACGGGTACGAGCAACCGTGGGGAGTTCGCCAACCAGAGCTCGGACACTACGCTCGAGTGTAGGGTGCATGACCACCTTGGTGGCATCGGCGAGAATGATCCGGCGCAGTTCGGGGAATTCCAGTGCCTCCGGTCTTAGGAAAACCGGCTCGGCATAAAGTATGGAATCTCCCAGCGGGATGACGAGGAGGATGCCGCGCGATACCTCAGATCCCACCTGTCCCCACAACGTGAACTGCTCTGAAATAATGGCGTCATTGTCGATTCTGGCTTCTACCTGGTTTGGACCATCCACATGTCGGCCCGAGGGAAAGTGAAAGAGGACGAGTTCTCCATAGTGGAGAGCATCGTTGCGAGCGGCAATCCAGGCAACCAAGTTATGGCGGTCGACCGGGGTAAAAGGCTGGATGAGGAGGAACTCTTCTCGATCCTCATCGGGAAGGCGGGCCACGATATAGTAGGGCTCCAACGTCGACGTGCCGCCGAACGAAGTTTGCAGTGGAAGAGCCCACTGATCCTCCTTGTTATAGAACACCCCAGGATCTTGCATGTGATATTGAAGGAGCATTTGGACCTGGGTTGTAAAGAAGTCTAATGGGTAGCGGAGGTGGGGCTGCAGATATGCGGGCATCTCTTCCAAGGGCTTGAAGAGCCCGGGAAAGATGCGCTGATAAGTCTGAACCAAGGGATCCGTGGGATCGGCAATGTAAAAGTCCACCGTGCCGTGATATGCGTCGATCACCGCTTTAACACTGTTGCGGATATAGTTGAATTGGCCCTGCCAAGCCGTGGAGTAAGGATATCGGTTGGTCACCGTATAGGCGTCTTGAATCCAGAACAAACGCCCATCGGCAACGACAACGTAAGGGTTTTGGTCACGCAGGAGAAAGGGCGTGAGCGTGGAGAACCGCTGGGGAACGGTTCGCCGATATTGAATTCGACTCTGTGGCTCAATTTCCCCGGAAATCAGTATGTTGAGATCACGGAACTGCCAGGCATAAAGTAGTCGGCGAAACAAGGAGCTGAGAAGGACTCCTCCTTGTCCCTCGTAGCGGGTGTAGACCGGGCCATCCCGCCCGGGATAGTTAATCTCCTGCATCCTGCTACGGACAATAATGGAGTCCAGGCTCTTTAGACCATAGTAGATCTCGGCGCGTTCGAGTGAAATCTTTCCCTGGGGCGGGACGTCTTTCAAGAAGAAGGCGGCACGCCCACCTGACTCGACTTCCGTGACCGGACTCATTGCAACTCCATAGCCGTGGGTAAACTGCAAATAGCGGTTTACCCACCGTTGAGCCTCCTGAGGTAGTTTCTCGGCGGAAATCTCCCGCGTGGAAAGCATGACCTGCCGCAACTGCCCATCGATGACGTAGCGGTCGGTCGTAACGGACAAAAAGTCGTAGTAGAGACGGAAAAATTGGATCTGGTTGTAACTCTGAAGAAGAGGACCTTCATCCCACAAGCGTATGTTTTGAACCGTGCCCTGATTCTGGGCAACGGTATCGGCTTCGACGGTTCCTCTGGCCGGGTGGCTTTGTGACTGCAGTTGGTCTAAAGCGTAAGCCTGGCGGGTCAGCTGGATGTGGTTTGCTAAGTAGGGTTCTTCTCTCGCGAACTCACTGGGTTCTACATAGAATCGCTGGATTAACGCAGGCAGCACCGAACCAGCCACGATGTTCAGCCCAAACCACAGACCTATGGCCCAATAGGTCAGACGGCGGCCGGACGAAAAGGCCCCAGCACTCAGCAGGATGCCGCTCAAAATCGCTACCCCGGTCATCAGATAATGGACCGGGATGCCCGCGTTCGCCTCCGTATAGCCAACACCGACAACAGCTCCCGAGGTGGAGTAAAGGAGATCGTAACGCCCCAGCCAGTGTCCTAGCCCCAGCAGGAGAAAGATGGTGGTTCCCAAGCCGGCCAGGTGGGCCTGGACCCTACCGGAAAAAGTCAAGACCTCCCCTCGCAATCGGGAAAACAGATAATAGAGGACGCCGACCATCAGAGTCACCAGAATCAAGGATTCCAGCAACCATTTTTGGATGAAGTGAAGTACTGGAAGGGTAAAGACAAAAAACCCCAGATCCTTTTGGAAGATGGGGTCCAGCTGCTCAAAAGGTACTGCCGAGAGGAAACGAAGAATGCTATCCCACTGTCGAGCCACGTTGGCCGCAACGAACAAGCACATCAGCGCTACAGTCCCGACAGAAAGCCAGGATAAGAGTTGTCTCACTGCCGCGTAACGGTGTGGAGAAATACCGGTTTGGGCCAAAGGCGCTTGTCCCCGAGTAGTACGGAACACCAAGTAGAGGTTGGTCGCGGCGATGGCTGCGAATAGGAGTCCACCCGCCAAAAATAGCCAGATTTTCGTGCTTACCATTTTCAGAAGGACCTGCTGGTAGCCTAGATTGCTAAACCAAAGCCAATCGGTGTAAAAAGAACGCGCCCAGTTGAGCCCAACCAGGAGAAGGAGGATTGCCACAACCACCAGGATCAGCTTCAGGCGGCGGGGCCATCCGGCGGGGTCCAAGTCCTGCAGAAAATCCTCTAGGGTTACGGGGCGTTCAGGGCCTTGCGGCGGATCACTGCCACTCGCGTCGTTCATAGCGGACCTCCAGCCCCAGTGGCCAGGGGGGTCGCCGCTTCTTGCGCCTCGGACTGAGTGCTCATTTCCACAAAACCAAAGCCCCGCCACCGGCCGCCCATTCTGTCGGTAATTAGCCGGGCTGATTCCACAGTCCCGTACGCCGAGAAAACTTCCTCTAGCTGCCCTTCGGCAACGGAACAGGGCAAACCACCAACGTATAGTTTCTTACTCTCCATGTTCTCCTCCCAAGAGAATGTTATCGCCATCAACCCTGAGATACTGACCGCTGCTACAAGCCTTCCTTGCCAGGATTCTCAAGCAAGGGTTTTAACTTTCGACTGCACGATGGATCTCGCAGCTTGCGAAGCGCCTTCGCTTCAATCTGGCGAATACGCTCCCGAGTGACCGAAAATCTTTGACCAACCTCCTGCAGAGTGTGTTCGTTTCCATCCTCAATGCCAAATCGCATGCGGATGATCTGCTCCTCGCGAGGTGTTAGGCTTTGCAACACGGCTGCCGTCTGTTCCTTCAGATTGACATTGATCACGACCTCGGCAGGGGAAACTACCCCTTGGTCTTCGATGAAGTCGCCCAGGTGGCTGTCCCCTTCTTCTCCAATTGGAGTTTCCAGTGAAATCGGCTGTTGGGCGAT
>JALLOL010000240.1 GCA_027717875.1 Acidobacteria bacterium AH-259-L09
CTTCGCCGCGGTGAATGAGCTAAAATAAATCCTCATGAAGATGAAAGTAGCCGACTTAACCACAGACGAACTTAAGAGCTTGGTCGCAGAGGCGGTGGAAGAAATCCACCCAAAGAGGAGAGATCAAGAGAGCAACAATCTTCTCTCCAATGCACGACTCATTGCCGGTATGGCACTGATGCGCCAGGAGAGCCCTGGCGCTACTTAAGCGTATTGGGTGATGCAGGTCACAGCGCAGCCCTCTCCATACCGCTAGACTCTATACTGTGAACGTCGAGTGATGATTCGAGTCATCACGCCCATGGAACCTTCTGTGAGAGGTTCAAGAAAAGGAGGGTCTGAGATGGTTTACTTCAGTCACAGGATGAGAGCACTACTCGTTGGAATAACGTTGATTGTGCTGACGAGTGCATTCGCCGCTGCACAAGTGCGAGTCGGCGGAGACACGGCACCGGTTCTTGGCACCCGGGTGCAGGGAGGACTAGCCCTCGAATATTGTCAGGAAAGTCAGGCCACTCATGACCGGTTGTCCGCCTTTCTGGACAAACTCAAGAATGACAAGACTTACCAGGAGTCGATGAGAAAGACGGAGGAACTGATCAGGAGTGCCGAGGCAGACCGCATTCAGGCAGATGAGAACACGAAGAAATTGCTGATCAAAACTGCCACGTCCGAGTTAAAGAACTTGTTCAAGTCGCTAGACAGTGTCAAAGGTGCAGTGGAGAGAATGCAAAAGCTGGCTCCCGCTGGTTACGAAAAGCAATTCATGGACTCGGCGGAACTGCTCAAAACTATAGGAGAAAATGCTGAGAAACTAGAGAAGTCAGCTCAAGCTGGCGCCAAGTTTGGCATGGACATGCAAAATCCAAGGCGCGACCTCTCCCAGGATATCGAGAGTCTTAAAAAGTTATGGGCCGACAGCGGAATTTTTGAGGAGATTCTCACTAACACTGGAGAGAATCTTGCACCTCTCGTTCTTGGACCTCTTGGTCCTGCGCTCTTTCGGGCCTTTGTCTTCTCGGTCGAGTATATCGTGGCTACACAAGAGGGTCTTATTAGCGCCTCAGTTCGCAATGAGGCACAGGCCAATCTCGGAAGGATGCGCTCTGTTCAAGAAGACATCCAAAGCCAGTTATACACACTCGATCAGCTCGTTTCAGACTGCAAGCGTGCTCAGAATAACCAGCCGAAGGAGGACACTCAGCAGGCGGATCTTTCCAGCGACGGAGGAGGAGGGGGCGGCAACGCCGCAACCATCCCCATTGTAATTGGCACCGTTGCGGCTGGCGGAGCTGCTGCTGCGTATGCTGTCTCGCAACTGGATCTCACTGGAACTGGCAGTGGAAGCTGCGGACCTTCACCTGGAGCCGAAGTGAATGCGGCGTGCTTTGGTCCTGGCGGTTCTGCATGTAAGGCGGCCGTGGCGAAGATGACGGCATGGTGTCAATGTAACAAATTTAGCACCTTCAATGTCAACACTGGAGGGTGCCAGTAAGCCTTACAAAGACCCTCTGAAAGCGGGCTTGAGGCCTTTATTTTGCTGCCGATAGCTTACAGGATCAGCCGTGAAACACGTTTCCATGGGCAGGGTCTCTCTGACAACTCTACTTGTCTTCAGTCTTGCGCTTCCCAGCTTTGGAGAAACTCCGAGTGGAATCGTTGTCGATCCTCAGGGACACCTCCTTGTTGGTGCAAGGGCCGTTCTCACATGTGGACAAATTACGGAAGCCGCATGGAGTGATTCTCAAGGTCGGATCAGTTTCCAGCAGCGACGTGGACCCAAAAGCTGCACCCTATCTGTTACCTACCCGGGTTTCGCACCCTTCCAGACAGTCGTTAGTGAGGCTCCCGACCCTTGGGTGATTGAGCTCCAATTGAGCACAGTTGATCACGTCATTGACGTGTTTGAGGAACAGCAGGAAGGGGTCTCAACGACACTCAGTTCGGTCACTCTCTCACAACTCGAGCTGAAGCGCAGTGCAAACAACACGCCGGACCTCATTCGGTACGCCAAAGCCCTGGCTGGGACCACCCTGGGACCGGATCGGATTTATGTAGATGGTTTACCCAGTAGCTCCTTACCTCCAGCGGAAGCAATTGCACAGATTACTGTGAACAGGGATCCATTTTCCGCTGAATATGCGGAAAGCGACCGGAACCATATTGAGATAACAACAAAAAGCCCCGACCGGCAGCTGCGATTCAATTTCAGCGGAGCTTCCCTGGGATTTGGAGGGGGTAGCGTTCTGGCATCCGATACCTCTTCAACATCGAGATCGACAATGCTGGGTGTGACCGGTCCCATACCCCGATCGCCTCTGACGTTTTCAATGCATGCCAGTCTTGGATACTTCCGACAAGATCAACCGATTCTGGCTACGACCCTGCAAGACGGATCGGGCTCGGGAGCTTCTTTAGTGGCCCCCACGACCGATTACACGGGTTCTGTTTACTTCAGTACTGACTATTCCAGATCAGAAACGGTTCGCGCCAACTTCTCTTTCTATGAATCCCGAGTGAAAAGTTCCAACACAAATGTAGGAGGACTCACACTGCTGGAAGCAGGCATGGGTAGTGTTTTCACTACTCGCGAGGCCCGAGCAACGCTTGAAATGCTGGGCACGCACCACATCTACCGCGGCGGTGTTGTCCTAAATAGAAGGAATTCTCATGCTTGGGCGAACAACACAGATTTAGGGATCGCAGTATTGGACAGCTTTGTCGCTGGGGGACCGACCATCGCGGATAGCCGCATCCGCCAGACAAGCTGGACCTGGAAAAACGTTGTCCGTTCAAACTCCATTGGCCGCTCATGGAGTGCTGGAGCAACGATTTCACGTTTTGCCGATTCCGATTTTGAGCTTCCCAACATCTTCGGGCTGATGCAATTTGAGACCCTGCAAGACTATGATGACGCACTTGCTGGGGCTCCAACGGGCACCTGGTACGTTGCGCGAGGGAATGGTCAGGTCAAGTATACGAGCACTGCAGCGGCCGCCTTTGTACAAGGAGAGCTGCTGCGCTCCCGAAAGGCAATGGTGAGAGGCGGACTGCGCACAGATTATCAGACCAGAGGCGGCGTGCTATTCTCCCCTCGTCTGTACGGAGAAGTACAACTCCACCGTTTTACCTTGCGCGGTGGAGCTGGGATTTTCGTTCACAATTGGCCGAATGCTATTTTTGTGCAAACGATGAAAGCAGATCCTTTACACCTACAGCGTTTCTTGGTGAAGAACGTGTCTTTTGTTGACCTGAACAGTGAAATTCAGAACACCACACCCTTGATCGTTTCCAGTATTTCTCCAGACCTGGCTCGGTCGCGCCACTTGATGCTCAGGGGGTCAATCGAGGGCCGTTTCGGTCACTTCATCCCCGCTGCCGAATATACCTGGACCAATGGTACGCGTCTGTTGGGTTCTCGCCGCCTCACTACCCAAACTGGATGGATGGACCTGCTGGAATCGGGCCATCTCTTACGGAAACACCAGTTACACCTACGGTTGAATTACCAGTGGAAGGGTCAAAGCATTACCGCTCATTATGAGTGGATCCACTCGCGTGACAATACCGACGGACCCTTCTCATTTCCCGAGCGTCAAGACGATATCGGCGCCGAATGGGCCAGAACCACTGGCGTGGCACCTCACAATTTCAATCTGGTTGCAAGGTTTAAGCTGCCATCCGCTGTATCGGTTTCTCTGGTAGCGACTTCACGGAGCTCTGTTCCTTACAATGTCACTTCCAGCGTTGACAGGGGCGCAAATGGTCTCTTCAATGATCGGGCAGGAAGGGCCCGAAATAGCGGAATCGGTCCCGCTTACAATTCTCTGGCACTCTTTGCCCACCGCAGAATACAAATTCCCCATTTTCTCGTCCGATCCAAGGAAAAAGTTTACGCCGATGTTGGGCTTCAGGGCGACAACCTACTCGGTAACAAAAACTATCTCAGTCTCGGATCAGTGATCGGCTCGCCCCTTTTCGGAAAGCCTTTCGGTGCCTTTCCCGATCGCTCGTTGCGCTTGTC
>JALLOL010000241.1 GCA_027717875.1 Acidobacteria bacterium AH-259-L09
GCCCGTGTATTACTTTGAGATCGGAAAATTCTTGCCTGGATGGCAAACACCAGACTACTATAATGGCTTATTTAGTGTTCGAGCGTTACCTCTCATCCACTTTGCTCGATCGCTAAAGAAAGTTTGGCAGAGCCTATGAGTCTATTGTTTCAGGCTGATAGTCAATTGAGCAGGTCTTGGCTTGTCTTCTCTCTCCTCGCTTCGTTTCTTTTTCTCACCCCTTCTGCAATTGGCCAGGCCAGTGAGAGGGAAGCCTTCTTTGAATCACGTATTCGTCCTTTGCTGTCTAGCAATTGTTATATCTGTCACACCGATCTTCAAACCAGTGGCCTAAAGCTCGACTCCAGGGAGAGCATCTTGAAGGGCGGCAGCCGGGGCCCGGCAATTGTCTCGGGCCGACCAGAAGAAAGTCTTCTCATTAAGGCCATCACTCACACGGACGAAACCCTCAAGATGCCGCCGCCTGGTAAGTTGGCCCAGCAGGACATCGCTGATTTGGTAAAGTGGGTGAAGGAGGGCGCCTTCTGGCCCGAGGCGCCGACAGAGCTTTTGGCAGCCGTTTCTGAAAGCAGCGAGTACTTGATCAGCCCCGAGCAAAGGGCTTTTTGGTCTTTTCAACCCCCCGCGAAACATCCGGTGCCCGACGTCAAGCTTAAGGGATGGGCTCGGAATCCCATCGACAACTTCATTTTAGCCAAGCTCGAGGAGAAGGGGCTCGAGCCTGCCCCAGGCGCCGACAAGAGGACCCTCATCCGTCGAGCGAGCTATGACCTGATTGGCTTGCCGCCCACCCCGGAAGAGACGGAGACCTTCCTGGCGGATCCGTCCGCCACCGCTTTTGCCAAGTTGATCGACCGGCTGCTGGCCTCAAGGCACTACGGAGAGCGCTGGGGTCGACATTGGCTGGACCTGGTACGCTATGCAGACAGCGCAGGAGACAGTGCCGACTATCCAGTTCCCCAGGCGTACTTGTATCGGAATTACGTAATCAACTCCTTTAACAAGGACAAGCCGTACGATCAATTTATTCGCGAACAGATTGCCGGGGACCTTCTGCCGGGCCAGACCGAAGCGCAAAGATGGAAACGTGTCATTGCCACCGGCTACCTGGCCATCGCGCGCCGTTTCAGTGTGAGGCCTGAAAGAAACATGCACCTGACGATCGAGGACACCATCGATAATGTGGGCAAATCCTTTTTAGGTCTCAGCGTCAGGTGCGCGCGCTGTCATAACCACAAGTACGATCCTATTTCCAGCAAGGACTACTATGCACTGTACGGCGTCTTTGACAGCACCCGTTATCCCTTCGCCGGGTCAGAAAACATCCAAGAGCAGCAGGATCTCATTTCACGGCTTCCACAATCAAAGGTCGACGTAATCCTGAAACCGTTCCGCGCAGAACTGCGTGCCCTTGATGAGCAAATGAAGGAACTGGAGGAGGAAAGGAAAAAGGCTTTGGCTCAGACGGGAGAGCGGCCGGCAACTGCACGCACTCTTGACGAGATTAAAGCCGAGATTAAGAAGTTGAAGAAACTGCGCAAACCTATTCTTGCCAAAATGCCGGACCTTGAGATGACTTTCGCCGTCACTGAAGGAACGCCGCACAATGCCAGAGTCCAAATACGGGGCGACCCCAAGAAGTTGGGCGAGGAGGTGCCGCGGCGATTCTTGCAGATTCTCGGAGGCCAGGACCTTCCTTCCTGGGCTCGGGGCAGTGGCCGTCTGCAGTTAGCTGAGTGGTTGAGCGACCGGCAGAATCCTTTGACGGCCCGGGTGATGGTGAATCGCATCTGGCAGCACCACTTCGGTAAAGGTATCGTGGCCACCCCGAGTGATTTTGGGAGGCGCGGGGCAGCCCCCACCCATCCCCAGCTGCTGGATTACCTGGCTTTGCAATTCATGGAGAGTGGATGGTCGATCAAAGCGATGCACAGGCGGATCATGTTGTCCCAAACCTATCAACTTGCCAGTAACGGAGACGCCAGTAACGCCAGGGCGGACGCGGACAACAAGTTGTTGTGGAAGTTCAATCGGCGGCGTCTGGATGCGGAGGCTATCCGGGACGCGTTATTGATGATCAGCGGCGAACTGGATACGACAATGGGAGAGGCTCATTCGTTTCCGCATCAGGGCACGTGGGGGTTCACTCAACACAAACCTTTCGTAGACGTCTATGAAACCAAGCGTCGCAGCGTCTATCTGATGACTCAGCGAATCCAGAAACACCCGTACCTTTCAATCTTCGACGGAGCAGACACCAACTCCAGCACGGCGGGGCGCTTGGTTACCACGACGCCCATTCAGGCGCTGTTTATGATGAATAGTGCGTTTGTCCACGAACGGGCAAACCACTTGGCGCGTGGCCTGATTGCCGAAGTTCCGGAAACCCCACGCCGTATTGACCGGGCTCACCGCGTGGCGCTGGGCCGGCCGGCTAGGCCCGAAGAATTACGGAAAGCAGAAGACTATTTGAAGCAAGCACGCAAGAAGTTGGCGGCGGCGGGCACTCCCGTCTCTGAGCTATACCCGCAGGCATTAGCAAGTTACCTGCGTGCCCTGCTCAGTAGTAACGAGTTCCTCTTTGTAGATTGATAGCAGAAAGGAGTCTGTCATGGATCATAAGGACTGTGGATGCACACGCCGACAGGTCATTCGCTCGCTGATCGGTGGATCCCTTTTACTTCCCGGGATTCTAGCTGATCTGTTAGCGGCCGAAGAGAGCAGACAAACCGGATTGAACCCATTGGCTCCGAGACAGCCGCATTTTCCAGCTAAGGCCAAACGAGTCATTCTCCTCTACATGACCGGAGGGCTCTCGCATGTAGACTCCTTCGACCCCAAACCCAAGCTCTTTGCGGATCACGGAAAGAAAATAACGACGCACAGAGGAGACAGATATCTTTCGCGACCGAAGTGGGATTTCAAGCCGCGCGGCAAATGTGGGACAGAAATCAGTGAGTTGTTTTCACACATAGGCGAATGCGCGGACGATCTGTGCGTGATCCGCTCCATGAAAAACGACCATAATGATCACTTTGAAGCCACTCTGGGCATACATACGGGCTCGGTCACCTTTGCTCGACCGAGCATCGGCTCCTGGGTCAGCTACGGCTTGGGGACAGAAAATCAGAACCTACCTTCCTTCCTGGTCCTGGCCCCGAAGTTGCCTTACGCCGGCGGGCAAGTCTGGGGTTCGGATTTTCTGCCCGCCGTCCATCAGGGAACCCGCATTCTTCCCGGGTCAGAGCCAATTCCCAACGTAACGCGCCGAACCGTTTCGCCTGAACTGCAGGAAATGGAACTGGGACTGCTGGATTTCTTCAACCGCAAGCATCTGGCACGAAGAGAGGGTGATCCCCTGCTGGCCGCCCGTATCAAGTCCTTTGAGACCGCCTTCGGCATGCAGCAGGAAGCGCCGGAGGCATTTGATCTCTCCAAGGAATCCGAGGCAACGCTCAAGTTGTATGGATTGGAACGCGGCACTGCCGAGGGATTCGCCTGGCAGTGCCTGGTGGCACGTCGGCTGGCTGAACGGGGCGTGCGGTTCATCGAACTCATTGACACCGGTGCTTCCAACAACTGGGACGCACACGGCGATTTGCAGACGTACCTGCCGCTGGCGAAAAATGTCGACCAGCCGATCGCCGGTCTCTTGAAAGACCTCAAATCAAGGGGCATGCTGGAAGAAACTCTGGTGGTCTGGACCACCGAGTTTGGACGTACATCGTTCGTCGACAATCCTGACAAAAATGGCCGGGAACACCATTCAGGCGTTTACTCTTCGTGGCTGGCTGGTGGGGGAGTCAAGGGGGGTATCAGCTACGGAAAAAGTGACGATTACGGGATTGAGGTGGCATCAAACCTGGTTCATGTCCACGACTTCCACGCCACCATTCTGCACCTGTTGGGTCTGGATCACACCAAACTCACCTTTCGCCATGCCGGCCGAGATTTCCGCCTCACAGACGTCCACGGCCGTGTGATCGACGATATTAT
>JALLOL010000243.1 GCA_027717875.1 Acidobacteria bacterium AH-259-L09
CAATTTCGAATAGATTCTTAAATGAGGCAACGAATCCATTTCGAGTAGATTTTTGATGAGGCAATTCGCGCAATCACTAAGGTGTCGTAACCCTGTGGTGATACTCACCTTGCCACTGAGAGAACCTTACATGAGAATAAGACCATGAAAACCCTGCGTGAATACCTGACCTTTCAAACCGAAACCCGGCGTGAGTACATCAACATTACCCCTCAGGTGGAAGAATTGGTTCGTCAAAGTGGAGTCAGGGAAGTCTCTGTCTGGTCAATGCAATGCACATCACCGCCAGTGTGTATATCAATGACGATGAAGGAGGCTTGATTCAGGACTATAATGATTGGCTGGAAAGACTGGCGCCTCATGAACCAATTTCCCAGTATCGCCACAACCGGACGGGGGAGGACAATGCCGATGCTCATTTGAAAAGGCAAATTATGGGACGTGAGGTTACGGTGGCAATCACTGACGGCAAACTGGATTTCGGTCCCTGGGAACAGATTTTCTACGCTGAATTTGACGGTCGACGCCTTAAAAGGGTCCTGGTAAAGATCATTGGAGAGTGAAAGCGATAATCGCCGATCTCAATTTAACCTACTGGAGCGACGGGTTAGGCCGATTACCTCTTCCGGAGTAATTTCCATGATGGCGATTTCGGACTTCCCCGAGGGCGTCCGCTCTCTGACACGCCACCCTAAACTCCGATAGAGGCTTTCCTGGTCCCAGGTAAATAGAAAGATCGGGCTTATTTTCAGTCGGTAAGCCTCTTCGACAACACGGCGCACCAACGCCGATCCTATGCCCCGCCTCCGATGATCGGGCAGGACGAAGGCGCTGGCCAGCCACGGGGACAGGTCCTTCCGGTCAGGCAGGTCATGTTCTACAAAACTTGCCGATCCAACAGCAACGGAAAGAGGAACGTCAGGATTTCTATCTCTATTTAGATGAATTTCAGAACTTTACAACGCTCAGCTTGGCTAACATGTTAAGCGAATGTCCATGGGAGTAAACCCACAGTTGGTTGGAAAGACCATATCCCACTACAAGATCCTAGAGAAGATCGGTGAAGGGGGCATGGGAGAAGGTTTCCTTGCTCAGGATACTGCACTGGACCGCAAGGTAGCCTTGAAGTTCTTGCCCGACTTCC
The DNA here is from genome assembly GCA_027717875.1 of Acidobacteria bacterium AH-259-L09. The sequence goes on from JALLOL010000243.1 coordinate 1,145, forward strand.
TGCAGGAAGACGCGCCGGCCCGTCTTTCATACGTGTCGGGTGCGGACTCGAGTGTCTCCGTGACCTTATGGTCCACAGTAGTCCGCAGCTCACAGGATCTGGCTTCACGACGCCGCTGTCGGTGCAAACTGAAAATGACGGTATGAGGGCAGACGACATTGAGGAGATCGCTAACTCGCCTCAGTCCGCCCCCTCAGTTCTGTGTAACTTTCGAAGGCGAGCCAATTTCAGGACGTCGTGGATCGCCTCGACGACCAGATCGGGTTGCTCCAATGGAATCCAGTGCCCGGTTCCCGAGGCATGGATGTGGCGGCCCATGCGAGAGAGCCGGGCCATGGCCTTCTGCCGCGGCTTCCACGTTGGATCGGGATTGTCTGCGGACAAGACCACCAGGGCAAGATCCCCGTACGGTCCCGTCAATGTCACACGCTTGGCGCTTTTGGGAATGGTCTCGATCTGGCTTGCCAGAGCCTCAAAAAAAGTGGGCTGCGTCCAGAACGAGCGCAAGACCTCACGCTGGTGGGCAGAGAGGTATTTCACGGGAGAAAGCAGACGATCCTGCGCTTCAGTTGGGAGTCCTTCGCTCAGGAGGCTGCCGATTCGGCGCGCAGGACCTTCGGCTCCGAGGCGAGCTAGAGAGACAACGAGACGCGCAATGCCGAGACGGGCCACAAGGATGCCGCGTCGTGCCAATCGAGCACCGGTTTCCACCTTTCTGCGGCTCACCCCACTTCCTCGGATCATCCATTCCTCGGGTTCGGCAGCATCAACAAGAACCATTCCAGCCACCTCCTCTGGGTAGAGATCGGCATAGAGCCGGACTGTGAATCCTCCATAGGAATGTCCAACCAGAACATACGGTCCCGGCACTTCAGCCCTCTTCAGGAGTTCATGCAGTTCCTTGACAATCTGCTCCACGGAGCGAGGAAGGGGTCCGGGCTCGCTCCATCCAAATCCAGCCCGATCGTAGCTGAGCGTTGCAGTGAACTGAGCGACGTCCGATTGGACCAAGTCCCAGCTAAGAGACGATCCTCCCAACGCGGAGTCGAAAACCACGGTCGGAGTGCCCTCACCTTGCCGATGAACATGGAGGCGATGATGATTGATTTTGATCAGCGAGCCTGGGCGTGGAAAACGTTTCCGATCCAGAGCGCTGCCCAGGAATTGGTACGTCGTGCCGATCAGTGTCAGCGAAAACAAGGCAGCAACCAGAATGAAGATCAGGTTCCACAACATCTCGAACCGGGCAATCCAAGGTAACAGATTTCAAGCACGGGAGAAACAGAACCCGTGAGCCACATCTGAGGGAGAAACCACAATCCGTAGGATCTTACGCAGTGTAGAATCAAGGCAGTCACTATCAAAGGAAGGAGGCTTCAAATGAAACGCAAAGATTACTGGATAGTGGTCGCATTAGCCTTAACTGCTTCTTTGGTGGGTGGAGCAATATCAGCCCAATTGTACCTGGGAAAACATACACACAAGATTACACAAGATGATTAATGCGAAAGAAATTCATTTCTCCGACAATGAGGGTCAAATACGGGCGAAGTTTGTTTTGGGAATCCATGGAGAACCAGGCTTAGCCCTATATGATAAGGATGGGCAACCCCGTATCACATTAGGCTTGGGGAGCAAGGGAGAACCAAGCCTGAATCTTCTCGACAACAACAGCAAGATTATCTGGTCAGCTCCTTGAACTTCAGAAATCAGCCAGGGATTGATATAAGGAAAGAGTCCCACCAGCGGAATAGAAAGGAGGAGGTTTCCCAAATGAGTCTCGCGAGGTGGGACTGATTGATTATGATAACAAGTTGCTCTGTAAGGTTTGCTTACTTACCGCCCGACCTCATGAAGCACTTTTCTCACTTTCAGTGAAGGGGGAAAATATGAGGAGCAATATCAAGCACTGTCACTTGCTCTTCCAATTGTGTGGGCAGGCAGCATTCTACTTATCCGTCCCTTATTTGACTTAGGAAGGGCTGAACCTAACTGGGTCCCCTGAGAAATTTTGTGCTCACTGGTGACCAGGCATTGCCCGTTACGGATTTACCTCTTCGCCGCTGATCTTGTGGACAATCAGTTTGTGCGGTTTCAATTCGGTGGCTGCCCCTTTCAGATAGATGTTGACATCATAGATGTTGCCCGCCGTGTCCTTGAAATCGACGCAGGCATAGTATCCTCCATCTTCCACTTCATGCACGGCCTCGTGGACATGGTCAAAGCTCAGTACCTGCACCTGGTCGTTTCTGGGGTCCTTCAGGAAAAATCCTCCTTTCAGGGCCGTATCCTCCTCGATGTAGCGTGTGATCACTGCTTTGACATCAGCATTGGAGGGCGGCGTCTGGGCTGGAGCCTCTTGAGCTGGCTCCACTTGGGACTGGCAGGCTGCAAGACCGGCATAGAGCACAACTAACAGCACAACACCATTAGCAAAATGACACAAGTCGAAGGCGTTAATCTGCACCTACGTGGGGAAGTTATTAGAAACAGGGGTGCGCCTAATGGCAACTGGAACCCTGCACAAAAGGGAAGCCTCCCTGTCTCAGTACCGAGCCGCTGAAGCTACTGACACCTGGTTCGCGTAGCTTATCCTTAGTCTCAGGGAGCCTCAGCATGTGAGAGAAGGGAAGCGGCAGCAGTTTACCTGCTAGTCTAGAAGAACCGCTTTAACCACCTGAACCCCGTCTACTTTCTTTAAGGCGGCCTCCACCTGAGACGGGCAACCACCGCATTTCATACCCTCGATGTCACAAATCAGTTTACCCTCAGCCGTAGTTTTAAGGTCCTTAATGGTGAAGTGCGTCCCCTCCAAGGCGTTAGCGAGTTGCTCTTTGCTAACT
>JALLOL010000244.1 GCA_027717875.1 Acidobacteria bacterium AH-259-L09
ATGGCACGAGTCTCAGCTTACACGGGCTTGGAGGTAACCTGGGATGAACTGAAGCAATCGGATATGAGATTGGGCCCTAACGAGTACGCCATGGGACCGGTGCCCATAGAGGCCAGTGTCCCTGTTCCGGGAACTGTGGGTAGGGCTTAAGAGGAGATTATGCATAGGATCACATTTATTGTCGTTTTTTTAATGCTGACCGCCACAACAGTAGGTCAACCGGAAACACCCGTTAAACAATGGACGGGAAAGAGCATCATGTTGATCGGTGCTCATCCCGATGATGACTCCAATGCGCACGGGACGCTGGCCATGCTGCAGGCAAACGGAAATCAAGTTTATGTCGTTCTCCTGACCACAGGCAACGTGGGAACACAGGATCCAAAACTTTCCAGGTTCGAGCTGGCAACAATTCGCCGTCAGGAAGAATTAGCTGCCCTTGCAGAACTGGGCATCCCCGGAGATCACTACACCAACTTGGGTTATGACGACGGTCTGCTGGAATTTGCAGATAAGCTGGAAGTAGTGGGGAAACTGGTTCGCCTGATTCGAACAATTCGTCCCGACGTACTCTTCGCTTTTGATTCCGGTCCAGGCTACCGGAGATGGCACAAGACGGACCATCGGGCAGCATCCTATTTGGCCGCCGATGCCACCAGAGCTGCCATGTGGCGCCTCCTCTTCGAGGCCCAGATTATCCATGAAGGATTGAAAGCATACCAGATTCCGGAGTTTATGTTCTTCGATAGTGCCCAGGAGGAAAAAAACACCTGGGTGGATATCAGCGACTTTGCTGAAAAGAAAGTCAAAGCGGGCCTAAAGTACGTGAGCCAGTTTAGTTCCGGATGGTCCAATTATACGGGACCGGACCTTCCCGAGGACGAACAGAAAAAGATGCTCGAAAGGATTCGCGGTCGACTGCGGGTGCGAAACGGAAAGACAGTAGAAGGATTTCGCCATTACAAAGGCATGCCTGACGGCATGGGGAAATAGGTTTTGCTGATTATTGACCTCACTCCGAGGGGGATCAGAAAAAGGCAAACAGAGGCGTGACCGTCAGAGGTTGTCGCAAAAGTGAGCATCGTAGCAATTCCGCAAAACAGAGCTGCGCCTGTGATCACGGCTCTGTTAAATAGGCACCAACTTTTCCGAGCTAAATCGAGGAGGTTTTATGTCAGAGATTAGACTCAGTCGACTCCTCTGGAGTCTTGCAATTTTGTGTTTCTTCTTTCCGCCGGCTGCTTTTGCAGCGGACAATCAACCCCCACCCGGCTTTGTTGCCTTGTTTAATGGAAAAAATTTCACCGGCTGGAAAGTGCCTGTTGGGGACAACGGGCACTGGAAAGTCATCAATGGTGTGATCGATTACGATGCCCAGAGTGAGTCGAGAGCTGATAAGAGTCTTTGGACGGAAAAAGAGTTGGAAGATTTTACCCTGCTCGTGGATTGGAGACTTAAGGAGACACCGTACCGCAATTCACGAGTCCCGATCGTTCGGCCCGACGGGACGCATAAGTTGAACGAGCGCGGCGAGCAGATTCGGATCGTTGTGCCGGATTCAGATTCGGGGATCTTCCTGCGCGGTTTGCCAAAGGCGCAGGTGAACATCTGGTGCTGGCCCATCGGCTCCGGTGAAGTGTATGGTTATCGCATGGACAAATCGATGCCTGCGACTGTTCGGGCGGGTGTCACTCCCAAAACCAATGCTGATAACAATATCGGTGAGTGGAACACCTTCAAGATCACGGTAAGGGGTGACCGGTTGACGGTTGTACTAAACAGCACGCTGGTGATCGAAAACGCCCAATTGCCGGGAATTCCGGAGCGAGGGCCCATCGCACTGCAGCATCACGGGAGAATGAGAGCGGGCAAATGGGTCGGCCCGCCCAGCCTCGTACAATTCAAGAATATTTTCATCAAGGAGCTAAACAGTCCTTAGAGCTCCTGCCAGTTCTGTCCCGTTATTTTCCCTGGCGGCTGAATGCCATTCCCGAAGCCCGCTGTTTTAGCCGGGCTGGAGGCGAGAGATCCCACAATCCTCACAAAAAGAAAATGGTCCTCAGCGGTCTTTCTACACGGGAGTGATCACTTCAAGGAAAGGGAACACTTGGAAGTCCTCTCGGTTAAACGTGGCCAAGCAGGCCACGCCGGCAGCTTCCAGAGTAGCCGCCAAGGCGGTATCAAGGATTCGCTTGCGACCCAAACGCAGCTGTTCCAGAAGTTCAACCGTTCGATGAACCACAATTGGCGCTGGAAGTATACGGACAACCTCCGGACCATCCCAGAGCTCTCGTACTACATGAAGGGCCGCCTCCATGGACAGCGGATGCTCAAATCGCCGGGCATCAGTGCAAACGTGGAGAAACTCAAAGATTACCTGTGATGTCAATCCAAGCTGCGAGCTGCGTTCCCGCACCTCGGCTTCAAAAAATCGCCGGACCACCCTGTGATGGCGGGCACCATCCATGGCCCAATGAACCAGGACGTCGGTATCAATGCCGACGATCATCGTTTGAGCATTTCGTCGAGCACCTCGGTGCGGCTCCAAGTCTTTAGAAGATCTCCACTTCGGTGGGGTGGCAGATCGAGGATAGAGCGGGCCGTTCTTCGCTGGCGTTCCAGGTACTCTGCCATGGCTTGGCGAATCAACTCCGCGACCGGTCTTCCGACTCGCGCAGACAGCGACTTTATCTCCCCGTAATCTCTCTCTGGGACGTGGATAGATATTGCCTTCATACATATATTCTATATATAGGACGAATATGCATCAACCCCGTCCTCGTTGTCCTTGCGATGAGACGCGTTAGGGATCGGAGGACACCTCAGGCTGATCAGCGACAATTAGAATTCCCGGACGGCCTCTCCTTAGCCGTGGGTTTTAGAACTACGGCGGGGGCAGAGTGGCGGCCACCACCGCCTGTCCAAGCCGCTTATCTTTTTCATCCAGTGTCTTGATGCTGATGGCCTTGTCCCAATCAGGGAACTCCTCTTTGAGGACATCGCTGGCTGTCGCCAGGATAAGATCACCGCCCGTACCTGTCATGACCCTTCCCAAAACCAGTGTATTCCGGACGTTATAGAAGTCAGCAAAGTGAGCAACGCTGTAGCCCAGATAAACACCGATGGATTGATAGATTTTTGCGGCCCGTTCATCTCCCGCGTGCACGAGTCGTTGCACTTCAACCAACCTCTCCGGTAAGGGAATTTCGCCGGGTAAATCAATTCCAGCCGCCGGAATTAGGCGCCCAACGGCCTGCTGCGAGAAGTATTGCACGCCGCAGCCTCGATCGCCCGACCACTCATCCACCGGAGCATCTGCTCTGTAGTCCACTGGAGCAAAGGCTAGTTCGTTTAACCAGTTGCTGATGTTGCCCTGTACATCCACGTAACCCGCAGCTAGGCTCGTCCCCATAGCAAGACCCAGAACCGCGTTGTCATTTAAGGACATCGAACCAGCGAGTGCCGTTACTTCGCCATCGTTGACAACCACCAGCGGAACGCCTTCCCAGGCCTCTCGCAATTCAAAGAAGATTCGTCTAACCCGGCTCTCAAACAGATGCTGAGGGACGCCACGAAAGAGCGAGGCTACACGCACTTCATTGTTCACATAAACGCCCGCCGCGCTGCCGCCGATCGCGTCTACTCGCGGCAGCTTCTCAGCGGCGCGTCTCAGTGAATCATTTATCTCATCAAAATGCCACTGGGGATCTGTTTTAAAATAAGGATCCCACGCCACTTCCTCAGTGTGCACGACCTTACCATCGACAACAGCAGCACCCTTTCTGTCGCTGCCACCCAGATCAAAACCGATTCGGCACCCGTCCAAGTGGCGACCCAGCCGAGCCGTGGTTTCTTTGGGCTCCGGCCGATCGTCAAGGCTGGCCTGTTCGACGACCATAGGCAATCCATACACTTGCTCACCCATGAACCGGTAGTCGAATGAGCGTTTACCAGTCGGCGAATAGAT
>JALLOL010000245.1 GCA_027717875.1 Acidobacteria bacterium AH-259-L09
TTCTTTTTTGCACCGGTCTTGCCGCGCGCGTTCGGCACGAAACTCCGCGTCCGCTTGCTCAATGGCTCGAATCTCGTCCCTTGAAAGTTGGTATTGATAGACATCCTTTGAGCCATCCAGTCTGGGACGAATGCCCGAACCGAATTTATATTGCACCTTCTCCAGGCCACCGACGAATTCTTTAATCTTGAGGATCTCATCCCGATTGATGCTCATGCCGACTGTTTTGAGCGTGAGAGGCAGGTCTCTCTCAAGGATCAGGCGAATGCCTTCCAGGCAGCGTCCCCAAGAACCGCTGCGCAGAGTAATCTGGTCAAAGGATTCCCGGGTCAAACCGTGCAAGCTGATTTCGATCATGGAGGGAGGATAGGCCTTGAGATGATCCGCGATCTTCGGGGTGATCAGCGTGCCATTTGTGAAGATGCTCAAAAGAAAACCCTTTCTTTTGGCATAGGTATAAATGTCAAGGAAATCCCGGCGGGCGAAAGGCTCACCCCCCGTGAAGGTGAGCTCCAGGCAGCCCTCTTGGTGGATTTCGTCCAGGATGAGGAGGATTTCTTGATAGCTCAATTCTTGCCTGATTCGCTCCGGTGTATTGAAGGGATCCGTATAGCACATCACGCATTTAAGATTGCAACGGCAGGTCAGTTCCCATTGGCCGGTCAAGGGGAAGGGTTTTCCACCGAAACGCTGGAAGAGCCGTTCGCTCCATACCTCTGTGCTCATGTCGCTGAACTGTTGGGCAGCTATCATCACAGAACTTCTTTTTCTGCCCTTATGTGTTGCGCCGGCGTTACTCATTCTGTAGCGGCCTCGATCGCTCCAATTTCCTGGAGCTGATCGAGAAGTCTGAGAAGATCCTCTTGCAACTGCTCCTGGGAGGTATCGAACTCCTCGAGCAACAGCTGTTCGATCTGCTGGACGGATCGACCGCTATCAATTAACTTCCAGATCCGGCCGCCCACCTCATTGAGGACAAACAGCGAGTTGTCCCCCCTGAGCCGCTTCGCGATCGGTATCAGGAGGAATTCACCGGCGATCTGGCGGGAGACAAACTGCTCGTTGCGGCGATATTGTTTCTCTAAGGGGCGAATGTCAGTGGGCATCGGTGGATTTCTAACCACACTCCTATAATAACCCTAGAGTCTGTCTATCCAGACAAAAGGGGGTAGGTTCTAGGCCGTGGGAGTAGGCCTTCTTCTCATCCGATAAGCCTTTTGCCGACATCGATTTGAGCAAAATCTGGCATCCGAGCGCACGGGCGTGAACACGTTGCCGCATGCCACGCACCAGCTCGTTTCACGGCTCGGGGTCTCAGGTGTCCATTTATCTGTAAGGCCTGAAGCTTCCATTGGTGGAGATGTTAGGGATGCTTTGCTCGTTACAGGTGCTTTATGTGGAGAGGTTGCGGATGCTTGGCCAAGACCCCGCGGGCTGAGGAAGTCCGAAAGTCGCTCCTTCCAGCGACTCAGAGGTCCCGGAAGGCTTTCGGAGGGAACGTCTTGCTTATATTGATAATTGTAGTATTCGTAATCGGAGCTAGTATGGTAGTAGATTTCTGCCTGGATATCGTTCATGACAAGACCCACAACATTCCCTCCAATAGCTTTCAACCGACTTTTGGATCGGTTGACCACCTCGCGCCCAACTCGGCCAATTTGATAAGCAAGCACAGTTGCGTCCATGCGAGGGGCCAACTGTGAGGCATCGGCTATTGGAAGCACAGGTGCAACGTCCACAATGATGATGTCATGGCACTCACTCATTTCAGAAAGGATCTTACTGACCTTTTCGAGGTTCAAAAGTTCCGCCGGCTGATCGACTTTTCTTCCCGAAGTGAGCAATGAAAGATACTCAAGTCCTGGAGTGATTTGGGAATTAGTTAATCCAATTTTACCTAGAATAAGATCATCTATCGATCTAGTGGCACTTTCCCAGTCGGTGACTCCCAGAAGGACTTCCGTTAAGCCAGGTGTATCGGGCAATCCAAAGACCTTGTGCACCCGAGGCCGACGTAAATCGGCATCGATCAAGAGCGTTCTCTGGCCGGACTGCGCAAAAACAACTGCCAGGTTAGAGGCGGTGCTTGTCTTACCTTCCTCCACAACAGAGGAAGTTACCATCAGGGTTTTCCAACCACTTCTTTTTAACAAGACCTCGAGATGGGCACGCATGCTACGAAAAGCCTCGGAAAAGGTTTCTGTCGAGGCAAAGTGAGTACACAGGGTGGCTATATGCTCTATTTCCGAGCCGGCGATCTCGCTCCCCATCTCGTCCACCAGCACTTTCTCTCTCATCGTTGCTATATCCAGATGAGGGATCACTCCCAAAACAGGAAGTTTCACATACCGCTCAACATCCTCGATGGTCCCGATCGAGGTGTCTAGGGACTCCATAAGTAGTGCGAAAAAAGTGCCTATTACTATTCCGATCATCAATCCCACCAGGGTCTTGTTGCGCCTGGAGGGCTGAGGCAAGACGCCAGCGGAGGTGGCCCGCTCCACAATACTGACTTCCTGGACTTCACCGGCTTTCTGAATTTCCGCGTCTTGCAAGCGCCTGTCAAGAAGGTTGAGCGCCTCCGTCTTTAAAGTTACCTCCCTCTCCAAAGATGCAAGTTCGCGGGTAACTTCGGGAACTGCTTCCAATCGATTCTGGCGTTTAAATAAAGCTCGGTGCTTTTCAGCCAGCTCATCGCGGATGGCTCGATAACGTTGAAGCAAACTGCCAATGATTTCCTGGGCGCTTTTTTCCAGCTCTTCTGTTTGCAAAACGTTCTGCCGAACCTCCCCCGACGCTTCAGTCAGATAGCCCAGCAGTTGACGCCGTTCCCTTTTCAACTGGTTGATCTGAACGATCAGCTGCAAAACTTGTTGCTCCAATGGAGAAATCAGAGGATCTTCTGCCTCTCTAAAGGCAGGAGAGAAGGAAAGGTATCGATTCACATGGGTAGTGGCTTGCAGTTGTTCAATCGCCTTGTCCAGATTGGTGATTTTCCTTCCAAGGCTCTCGATCTGCTCTTCAACGTTTACACCTTCTTCTATGTCCAGGCCAAGAATCGGTGTTTGATCTCTCTTAAACTCCTCGAGTCTCCTTTCCACCCCTCTAAGCTGCTGCTCGGTCTCTAGGATCCTGGCTTGGATGAATTGGACAGCCTGGCGGATCTCTCTATTTCTCTCTGCAATGTTGTAATTAACAAATTCCTCGGCCGTATAGTTGGCGATATCAATAGCTAATCCCTCAGAGGAAGCGGTCGCCTGGATGCCGAGAATATCGGTGTCGCGCTCTCTTTCAACTTCGACACTGATGCTGTCAACCAACGCCGCCAGTTTTGGATTGTTCCCAACCCTTTGTTCGAGGGCATCGTAGTCCCATTCCTCTCCATCACCCAGCAGAGAAATGACATCATGAAATTCGGGGTACTTGTGGGCCAGACGCAGCGCCACAGCTGCTCTAATCTTTTGACTGGTGATGATCCGCGATTGGGTGCCGATATTGTCTCCTTCATAATAACTTAAGGACTCGATGAGGAGTGCTTGCATGCTCGTTGCCACACGACTGATCTTCACCACCGACTCAGCTTGGTATACGGCAGGGGGTGTTGTACTTAACCAATAGGTTAAAGTGCCCACCAAAATCGGCGAGAGAATAATCACCCACTTCCAGCGTCTGATAAGGCGGAAGATGTCTCTAAGATCAAATTCAAACTCTGCCATTGTTTGCTTTACCGGGACCCTTCTTCACTAAGTCCGCAAGCAAGCGGCATGCCATTTACGAGCACCATTTCAAGCCGATCAATGACGGTACTTATAACTATCAATTAATCAGCAAATTATCCCATGTGCAATAATAAGCCACTAAGCAAGAAAGATTTCGTTTCGCACACAGGATGTCAACTTTTTGGATAAGTGTAAGCTTTGGTTGACACTGCTCATCGAGACTCACAGAT
>JALLOL010000246.1 GCA_027717875.1 Acidobacteria bacterium AH-259-L09
TCATGATGCGTGCCCGCACTCTCGGTGTGGCCCGCCGGGCCGTCATTTTGACGGGCGCGGTTTTCGGCCCGGTTTTTCCCACCACCGTAGGAGTCACTTTCCAGCACTTTGATCCCTCCCTATGGGGGACACTCTTTGGCGTGGTCTTTGCCGTGGGACTGATCGGATCAAGTCTCCTTCCAGCTTGGATCGGACAACTGGCCAAGGGAAAATCCGTTCGGTCCGCTCTCAACATCCTGCGCATCACCGCCGTGGCGCTGGCGATTGTCGCCTTCATCCTGGGAGCGCTGCCGGTCTGCAAGTAAGGAGTCAGGAGCCAGGAGTCATGAGTCAGAATCCAGAATTCAGAATGTGTGTGTTGAGTTCTGGGTTTTAAGTGTCAGCTGTCAGTTGTCAGACTTCTGAATTCTGGATTCTGACTTCTGAATTCTCAAAAGGGGTACCGATTTTCCTCTTGACTTCAGCAGTGAATACTTCTTATCCTTTCACTGTTACGAGGCAGTAACGATGGAGAGCAGATTGAGCGCAGTCATGTCGGTCATTGTCGGCGGGAATAGTCTTACTTCTCTGCTGCTTAGCCTCACTATTATTTGCGTAGTCATTACCTCCGGTTTTTTACGGAGGGTTTCGCCAATTAAGGCTTGAAACCCAAAAGCTCCGTAAAGAACCCAAATTCCTCCAATGTACCAACAAGGGTGTTCTGCACGGAGCGAGGCACTTAGACTGCTCTAGCCGAAGTGAGCGGGCTGTGATGCTTGGAGAAAGTTGAAGGGAGGAGACATGGGTCGGGTCATTTCATTATTGGTTGAGAACAAGGCTGGAGTGCTCTCGCGCGTGATAGGCCTCTTTAGTCAGCGAGGCTACAATATTAAAAGCTTGAATGTTGCTCCAACGCTCGATGCCACGCTCTCTCGCATCACGCTGACCACAGACACCGATCAGCGTGGCACCGAACAGGTCGTCAAACAGTTGAACAAATTAGTTGATGTTGTGAAGGTGGTTCCCTATCACCCTTCCGCTCAGGTGGTGCGAGAAATGGCACTGGTTCGAGTGCGGGTCAGTGAGGAAAACCGAGCGGAAATTCTTGCTCTGTCCGAAGTGTTCCGGGCCCGCGTGATCGACGTCAGCCCACGGGGCTACATTTTCGAGGTGACCGGGCAGTCGGAAAAAATTGACGCCTTTTTACAAAATGTGCGAGTCTACGGCATCCGGGAAATTCATCGCACGGGCGAGCTTGCGCTGAGTCGAGGAAGAGCCGAGAAGAAAAATAAAAGCTCAGCGGCAGCTCGGGCGACATCGCTCGTCGCAAATCGGACGGGACGAATCACATCCAGATCGGAGGTTAAGACAAACCATGGCTAAAGTTTTTTATGACGATGATGCTAATTTCGAATATCTGAAAGACAAGACCGTCGCCATCATCGGCTACGGAAGTCAGGGACACGCCCACGCACTGAACCTGCACGAAAGTGGGGTGCAGGTCGTAGTGGCATTGCACGAGGAGAGCAAATCCCGGGCAAAGGCTCAGGAGGACGGATTGACGGTGGAGACGGTCTCCGAGGCGGTGAAAAAAGCGGACGTGGTCATGATTCTGGTTCCTGACCCTGTACAAGGACGGCTCTATAAGGAATCCATTGAACCGAACCTGCAGAAGGGCAAGACGCTGATGTTTGCTCACGGATTCAATATCCACTTCAAGCAGATCATTCCGCCGGAGTGGCTTGATGTGTCCATGATTGCTCCCAAAAGCCCGGGACACCGCATGCGGGAACTTTTCCAGGGGAAAGTTGGCGTGCCCGCTCTCTTGGCGGTTCATCAAGACTACACGGGAAAGGCGACGGAAAATGCTTTAGCTTACGCACGGGCACTGGGATGTACCCGCGCCGGTGTGATCCTCACCACCTTTCAAGAAGAGACGGAAACCGATCTGTTCGGCGAGCAAGCCGTTCTGTGCGGCGGGGTGACCACCCTCATCAAGAAAGGATTTCAAACCCTGGTCGAGGCCGGCTACCAGCCCGAGGTGGCTTACTTCGAGTGCCTGCACGAGTTGAAACTGATTATTGACCTCATCTACGAAGGTGGGCTCAGCTACATGCGGTACTCGGTCAGTGACACCGCTGAATATGGTGATTACACTCGCGGACCTCAAGTTCTGGATGAGAGTGTCGATGAGAACATGAAAAGAATCCTGAAGGATGTTCAGTCTGGTGACTTTGCCCGAGACTGGATCCTGGAGAACGAGCGGGGCTGTCCGCAAATGGAGCAATATCGGCAAGCTGAGGCCAAATCGATGATTGAGCAAGTTGGCAGGCGACTGCGCGAAATGATGGGTTGGCTGTCCTCAAAGAACAAGCAAGACAAATTTTCACCCACACTTTCCAGCTAGGTGAGTTATGAGCGATACCAAACAAGTCTTCATTTACGACTGTACGCTGCGGGATGGGACCCAAGGGGAGAGCATCTCGCTCAGTGTGGACGACAAACTACGGATTGCACAAAAGTTGGATGCCTTCGGTATTCATTATATTGAAGGCGGCTGGCCGGGTTCCAACCAAAAGGATGTGGAATTCTTCGAAGGCGCCAGGGGTTTGTCCTGGGAAAATAGTAAAATTGTGGCTTTTGGCAGCACCCGCCACTATAAAAACCCGGTCGATAAAGATCCCAACATTGCCGCCTTGCTCCAGGCAGGCACCCCCACGGTAACCCTGGTGGGAAAAAGCTGGGACTTTCACGTGGAGCGCGCGCTGGGCACCACTCTGGAGGAAAACCTCCACATGATCCGAGAAAGTGTCGCTTACCTCAAGGAAGGAAACAAAGAAGTCATCTTTGACGCTGAACACTTCTTTGACGGCTACGCGGCCAATCCCAAGTATGCCAAGGCGGTCCTCAGAACAGCACGTGATGCTGGTGCTGACTGGGTCGTGCTGTGTGACACGAATGGAGGCAACCTCCCCTCCAGCGTCTATGAACTGGCGCACCAATTGAGTATGGAATTCCCTTCCCTTGGCATTCATACACACAACGATTGCGAGATGGGAGTCGCCAACTCCATCGCCGCTGTGGAAGCCGGCGCCCACATGGTTCAGGGGACAATTAACGGATACGGCGAGCGCTGCGGCAACGCAAACCTGTGCTCCGTGATTCCCATCCTGGAGTTGAAGCTTGGCCGAAAAACCATCGGTCGCGAACACCTCAAGGGCCTGACTTCGCTGGCCTATTTTGTGAGTGAAACTGCCAATCTGGTACTGCCCAGCACCCTTCCTTTTGTGGGCAAGAGTTCCTTCGCCCACAAGGCTGGGCTCCACGTGAGCGGTATCATCAAAGATCCACGGACCTACGAACACATGAGTCCCGAAGCGGTCGGGAACGGCCGGCGAGTCCTGGTCTCCGATCTGTCCGGGAAAAGCAATTTGCTTTATAAGATTCGCGAATTTGGGGACTTAGATCCACAAGATCTCGACCTGAAGTCACTGCTCGAACATATCAAGAAACTCGAGTACGAGGGGTATCAGTTCGAAGGCGCCGAGGGAACCCTGAAACTCCTTCTTCATCAATTTGCGCAAGGGCAGAAGGAGCCATTTGATTTTAAGGGTTTTCGGGTACTTGTGGACCAGAATCATGCGGGTCAGTTCGTGAGCGAGGCCACTGTGAAGATCAGTGTTGATGGAGTGGAGGAACATTCTGCTTCCGATGGCAATGGACCGGTTCACGCCCTGGATCGGGCGATGAAAAAGGCACTGGTTCGATTCTTTCCCGAGATTGAGGAGATCCGGCTGATCGACTACAAAGTTCGGGTGCTGGATGCCCAAAATGGCACTGCTGCCAAGGTGCGTGTCCTCGTTGAGTCGAGCGATGGTCAGCAAACCTGGAGCACCATTGGCGTCTCCTCCAATGTCATCGAGGCCAGCTGGAAGGCCATCATCGATAGCGTG
>JALLOL010000247.1 GCA_027717875.1 Acidobacteria bacterium AH-259-L09
GGATGCCGAAGGCAAATTCAGTGCATTTGTCTTTGCCAAGATTAAAGGTATCTATTACATTGCTTTGGGTTACAATTTCTCCGTTTTGAAACGTAGTGCCGCTTGTGCAGGTGCCGGCTTTATTAGTTGTAAGGGATTTACTTGCCGTATCGCCAAATGAGAATAAAGGAAACGGTTCAAACGCGCCGGAGGCAATTCTAACTTCCCGGAAATTACTGTCGTTTTCATCATACTCAATCATAAAATTGGTTGCAGAAGCAGCCGCCTCCTTGAGATCCACCTGAAAACGGATAATAAATCTCTGGCCTATTTTTACATTAGAGAGGGCGGTGTTGGCAGGGGCGGCGTCAGAATTGTTGTTGGGGTCGCCGTCGGCATCATCATTTTGAAAAATATATGCCCGTTGGGTGTATACAGGGGAGCCAAAATCGGCATACCAAAGCTCGTTTGTAGTTTGCGCATAAATACCGTCTATGCTGCCTGATGCAAATTGGGGCCAGGTATTGCCGGAATCAGAGTCAACGGTAAAAGGACTAGACCAATCATTGCTGGAACTATATGAGGCGGTAATTGAACGCTGTGTTGTATTCCCCGATGAATTCTTTAAGGCGACGTAATAATTTGTCTTAGCGGTAACATGGGTAATCGATGGCTGGGCGTCAACGTCTGATTCCGTGGTTGAGGCGGCGCCAATGAGCTCGGTGGGGCCGTCACCTGCCCCGGCGCTGTCAAAAAAGTCCCTGAATTTGGATAAAAGGCAAAGGCCGCTGGCTAGATTGCAGTGGGTAGAGGCGGTATTCCCCGAACCCCAGACGTAGACAATTTTACTGTTTGTATAGTCAACTTTTGAATCAATGTATGTGTATCTTGTTGATGAAACATTGCTTGAATCAGGGGTAGTTATCGTACCCCAGGCATTCCAAGTAGGGGGGGAGGCAGAGCAGTTATTACAAGTTGCATTGATATATGCAAGGCCGGCGCCTCCCGATCTAGCCCAGAAAGCATATAAAGCGTTTGCCTCCGTATTTGCCCCAGACGGCACTTGGGCTAGGGTTGAGGCAAATTCAACATTACTGGCATTGAGTTCAATTAATTGATTGCAGCCGGTATTTACGCACCCGGCACCCACAGCCCCGGGGTCGCAATTTGAATTTTGGACATTGCACCAATTGCCTATAGCATCATCGCAGGCAAGCTGGCCCCCCGAAATTGAAGAGTCGCATCTGGAAAACCTTACCCCGGCGTCTTTATTGCCCCCTCCCGAGCGGTTGTTCCACATTATCGCCGGGAAATCATCGTGCATTATAAACACCGTTGAACGCCTTACTTCGTTATTGGATGCGCCTAACTGGATAGCGAGGTTGGCTCCCATATCCCAGCTTGTCGGCGTAGAACCGCCGGTGTAACTGGGAGAGGCAACAGTGTAGTGAATATCGTCTCTTTGATCATTGTTTGTAAATGTTATGTGCAAACGATTTTCACTATCTATCGCCCCGGCTATGAAGTCGGCCGTCGCTGCCAGTTCGCCTCCGGTGTTCCAGGTACTCCCATCGGTGGACCAATCAACCCGAATGTCTGATCCGCTGTCTTCATAGAGCGCAAAAAGGTTGCCCTTGCTGTCTTTAAATAATTTTCTGCCTCCGGATATTTGGGTTGCATCAACGGCTGCATCTGTTGCAATGCTTGTAGGGTCAATGGTTATGGGATAGGCGGCGGTTTCAAGGAAATCATTGTCAATTGTAATTGACAAATTAGTGCCTGATATTTTGCCTGCCTGCCGGCTAGGCGGGTATGTAGTATTTTGTATTTTTTTAATCTCTAACGTCACTTTGCCTTCTTTGCCTTGTGCGTCTATGACATTTGGCTGAAGTATTTCAAAAAAAGGAGAACTGCCCTCGCCGTCTGTTAAAGAATAGGCAGAAATATAGCCGGGAGGGTTTTTTCCAATGACAAGCCGGGAAGTATAGTCCAAATTAAAGTCCAAAACACTGCTTTTGGGTTTTGAGCTTAAAACATAGTCGGCTTTTACTTTTCCTTTTTGTACGGTGTATTTTATTGATATTTCAGGATATATAAACCAGACAATGTTTTTGTGGAGACGGACAAGAATAGGGTCAGTGTTTCGTATTGAGTATGTGCTATGTGGTATCTGGTATTGAGTATCTGGCTCGGCTCTAAATCCGGCAAAGTTTAGTTTGAAAAATACTCTATCGGAAGTGTTGGTTAATTTGTAGCCGGGCAGGCCTGATGCTTTTTCCCCTATCTCAACTACGTCTCCCGTGCCCTCGTCAAGTTTGAACATATACGGCTCATCTGGATTGTTCCTGTTGTCAACTATGTTGTATGTTCTTTCTTCGCCGTCATAAATTACTCCTGGCTCTGCATTGTCGCTGTTTTCTATCTGGGTTTTACTGCTTAGTATGTTGTAGCTGGCTAGTATTTTTTGAAGGGTCTGAAAATTAAAAATTTGGCTTAATGCTTGAGAGTTAAGGATTCCAATTTTAGGAAAAGATAAAACTGCCAAGAAAAGGACGGCGAGAATAAGAAAGGTTATATATTGTTTATATACAAAATTCACACTCCCAATTCTGCGATAGCTACTGCCAATGAAGTAACTATCGCATTTTAGTTTAAGTGTTTTCCTTAACTTTTATTGTGCCGATTATTGAAGAATTAAAAATTTACAGGTGTGGATTGCGATTTTTAGGCCATATGCAAATTGAAAAGTCAAAAAACGCCTGCAAAGAGTTTCTGCGTTTAAGACGAAACCTCTACACACGTTTTTCCACCTCTAGGGAAGGACAATTGCCCTTCCCCTTTTTGTCGTGAAAGGAGGACCGTCTCCCCCTTAGGGGAGGATTATCTCCCCCTAGAGATGGATAAAATTATTTTAAAGAATAAAGCCGCGGCTTTTTGAGATTTGATTTTTCCCAAATCAAAAAGGGGCAACCAACCCGCATCTCCATATTTCAGTTGCCGCAAGGCTTCTTACTTTGTGGAAGGTCGGAATGCCCCTTCCAGAACACAAAGTAAGATAAAAACCTTGGGGTTTTTGAAATATCGATGTGCACCTTAACTATAACAAATTAAGGTGTTTAGGCAAATAAAAGAGTCAGTTCTTGTTGATAACTGACTGTGGATTGTTACCGTCAAAGGTTCATCCTATCCGTGGATGAGGTATGGAAGGAAAAGGGATGGCTGGTGGTATCCCTAGTTTGAGATAGGGCACTAGCAAAATTGCTCGCTTGTGTAAGTAAAGAGGTATTTCCGGGACAAATTCAGAGCGACTTTCTTGGCTATGTTGCTCCCTAGTGATTTCTCCGACGAAGCTGGTACACTTGATGAAATTCTTGAGGAAGGTGCCGTTCGGCTTCCCTCCTCTTGACAGCTTCTTTCCCTTTGTTAAGGTGAGAGTGTACTCACTAACCTATTTATCCTGTCAGAGAAACCAATCTCTAACGGGGTTCACAGCTCCCATGTCCATAACCAAAAAAGAACTCCAACAGATTCTCAGCACTCAAACGAAAGAGTTTAAGGGTCATACTGACAAACGATTTCGCGCGCTTGAAAGAAATCTAAGAAAAGAGATAAAGCTACTAGCAACCAAGGAAGAGCTACTGGCAACTAAAGAAGATCTCTCTCAAATAAGAAAAGAGGTGAGGCTTCTGGCAACTAAGGAAGAGCTACTGGCAACTAAGGAAGATCTCACTCAACAGATTGAAGGTTTGGCTGCTATGGTAAATCGTGGTTTTGACGATATCAAATCTCAACTTGATATCCGAAAAACTGTTCGAGAGCACGGACGGAAAATCTTAAGGTTGGAACGAGCACTCAATATTAAACTCTAGGCGGTTCAATAGGATATAAAGAAAAAAGCCAGCAGAATTGCTGGCTTTTTTAGTAGGAAATTAGCTGGACCAAGG
>JALLOL010000248.1 GCA_027717875.1 Acidobacteria bacterium AH-259-L09
GCTGCTTTCCCGCGACCGCAGCCTCTCATGCGCTGACTGCCACCAGCCCGCGCGCGCCTTTTCGGACGGGAAAACGAGGGCTGTCGGCGTGTTTGGCCGCCAGGGTGATCGCAACGTCCCCACGCTGGTCAATCGCGTTTATGGGAGGTCATTTTTCTGGGACGGCCGCATCCCGACGCTGGAAGAGCAGGTGCTGCAACCGATCCAGAGCGCAAAGGAAATGGATCTGACGGTGGAGGAAGCCGTCTCCCGATTGAAGCACAAGCGGGCTTACCGCAAGCAGTTTCAGAAAGCTTTCCAGCGCGAGATCACGGGCGAAGATCTGGCGCGAGCTCTGGCGAGCTATGTGCGAACGATCCTTTCCGGCAACTCACCTTTTGACCGCTATCTTTACGGCGATCGTGAGGCCTTATCGGAGGAAGAACGGGCGGGGCTGCGCCTCTTTCGCGGCAAGGGCAATTGCACGGCGTGCCACGTTGGCCCCAACTTCACCGACGAGCGCTTCCATAACACGGGCATCGCCTGGCGCGAGGGCAAGCTGCTAGATCCAGCGCGATTTAAAGTGACCGGCAAGAAGGAGGATCAAGGCGCTTTCAAGACTCCCACCTTGCGCGAGATCGCACAGACGCCTCCCTATATGCATGACGGAAGCATTGCCGCGCTCGAAGAGGTGATCGAGTTTTACAACCGAGGCGGCAACCCGAATCCCTACCTCGACCCTGAGCTGCGTCCGTTGCACCTCGCGGCTGAAGATAAAAAATCTCTGCTGGCTTTTCTCAGGTCACTGAGCGGGACCATCCAGGAGGGGATGCGAAGCCAGACAATCATTGAAAGGGAATAAAGGGGCAGACCACCCATTTCCTGCCCGCAGGGAAATGGGTGGTCTGTCCCTTTATTCCCTACCCTTTATTTATTCCTTAGAAACTTCACCTTGTAAGCTCCACTGTTTGCTTCTACCAGAAAACCCGAACACAAAGTAGAAAAGGCTGAATTCCAGGTGAAATCAGCAGTGAGCTAGCGAGAGCTATGAATGGAAAAGAACCGTTTACCCAAGAGGGCTTGGACAGCAAGAAGCCCATTGAGCTGGTGCTCTACAAGGCCAGGCTCGGGCCCAACCGGCACCTCTCCGAGGAGAAGAGGGAGAGCCTACTGAGTGGGGAGTTGCCGGAGGTGGAAGTTGGGGAGGCTTGAGATTGCCTATCCTATGCTATGGTGACACTGTTTTGGATATGATAGTTCTGTAAAGTCTTATGGCTGAACCTAGGCATCTTCAAAATGCCCCAATCATAGAGGCAATTATTGATTTTCGAGTAAAGCTTCACGCGGGCTTTCAGGCAGAACAATTTTCTGATTTGGAGGAAAGGCTCCGCGATCGTTTCCCCGAGGTCAAGAGAAGGAATTTGTTAGAAAGTCATTTTGGAGTAAAGGAAGGGAAACCGATACCTCCGACTACAAAATATAAGGGACTGTACGGCTTTTTCTTCAAGTCTGAGGATGGCCGTAGTGTAGCCCAGTTCAGAACAGATGGCTTCACATTCAGCCGCCTCAAGCCTTACACGAAGTGGGAAAGAGTTTTTCCAGAAGCCTACGAACTGTGGAACTCATATGTGGAGCTAGCGTCACCTGAGTTCATAACTCGAATAGGCGTCCGTTATATCAATCGTCTGAACATTCCGGTGCCCATCAAAGAGTTCACTCAATATCTAACAGCTCCGCCCACGGTACCAGAAGGTCTCCCGAGAGCAGTCGGTAACTTTCTTACGAGACTCGTGATCAGTGAACCAGAGACAGGAATAGCAACTAATATTACACAAGCTCTTGAGAAAGTTGAGTCTGACTTTGCTACCATAATCTTGGATATAGACACGTACAAGAAAAAGGAATTTGAGATCGACGACGAGAGTATCAAGCCAACGTTTGAGAAATTGCGCGAGATAAAGAATCGTGTCTTTTTTAGCAGCATAACCGAAGACACAGTGAGGTTATTTGAGTGACAGTCGCACAGTTATCAATCGATAGAACAAGCTTCCCCAGTTTGCTTCGGAGTGGCGGTGTAAGCGAAGAAGCAGATAATATACGGCAGAGGCTCAAAAAAGTACTTCGCGACCGCCTCGAAAGCATTACTTTGGGTGAGACTTATTTTGAAGCTTTTGAAGCCCTTCAAGATGCTTTCGAGGAATGTTCGTCAGAAAACTGGGATGGATACGGAGCGGCAGAAATAGACCTGATCGCTTACGCTCACGCTCTAGAGTTTCTTGAGGCTTTGCCAACAACTCTGCCTGCGCCGGACGTGGCTGTGGAGCCCGATGGTGAAATAGCGTTTGAGTGGTATGTTAGGCCACGTTGGGTTTTCTCGGTCAGCGTGGGGCGAGACAACGAATTGACCTACGCTGGACTGTTCGGACGAAGCAAGACTCACGGAACTGAGTATTTCGCCGATGAGCTTCCTAAGACAATTATCGAAAACTTGGATAGATTACTTTCGAAAGAGGCCAGGCAGAGTAGTTTCAGTTAACTCTACCGATCCCCTGACTCGCTATATACTGTCGAAAAATTATTTCAGCCGACAAAAGAATCGGGTGAAACCTCCTGCTTTTATGCCTCCGCACAACCTCAGGCTTTCGGTGTTTCGAGTCAAAGGTCTTGCTGAAAACCGCATATGGGAAATTGGGGAAATCCATGTTGCACGACCGAGCGAGAGAACACTGCATGGACGTGGTGATATTACTGTTTTCACTGTTCGCCAGATTGGATTGACTATAGATCCTGATAACAACCCCCCGCGCCATGCTGACATCATTGGTTGCCCAGAAGAAAAATCGGAGCGGAAACTCCTCGCGATACAGCTCGCACAAGCCGCCAGTTTAAGGCTCAAACCCACTGGGCGAACAGCTTGAGTCATCAAGATAATCGGAACAACAGACTCCTGGCAAAAAACGGAAGCATTGCCGCGCTCGAAGAGGTGATCGAGTTTTACAAGCGAGGCGGCAACCAGAATCCCTACCTCGACCCTGAGCTGCGTCCGTTGCAACTCGCGGCTGAAGATAAAAAATCTCTGCTGGCTTTTCTCAGGTCACTGAGCGGGACCATTCAGGAAGGTATGGGGAACGAAAGGGCCAAGAATCACTGATCTGCTTCAGACGACGTCATGGCCTGCAGCCTTGAGCGGACCGCGGGCTCCGCCCCACACGCAAGTATCCAAAAGAATTTTCAAGTGCCGCTCTCCGTAAGGAGAGGCTCAACGCGTTCGTGACCGACCAGTCTCCGGGCATAGACCAGACAGGCTTGAATGTCCTCCGCTTCCAGCCAGTCATAGCCTTGGAGGATAGTTTCTGCGGTGTCCCCAGCCGCCAGCATCCCCAGAACATGCTCCACTGCGAGACGGCGGCCCCGGATGATCGGTTTCCCGCCAAAGATCTTAGGATTGACAGTTATTCGCTCCAACAATTTCTTCTCGTCCATTGTGAAGCTCCAACTTAAGGAAAACCTACCAGCATTCTTCGCGAGATTCAAATAGAGGCAGAAATCGCAATGGACGCGATGGCAGCCTCCCCTGTTGCCTCTTTATTTTTTGAGGTTCCCGGAGTACGGTCTTCTGAGCGAGCCGTGCAATCCCCACCCCGATTGATGTGAAACTTGGCCTCCAAGTAGTCACCACCAAGTTTGTCATGCATCGCATCGCCGTGACAATTGGAGACATTCTTTTACATTTTTTAGAATTTTTACGCGCCCTCACTGTGTTAAGCTTTGGGTAAATAAGGGGTCAGGTCTTTAAAATTTAAATTTTGGCCCAAAATTTAAATTTTAAAGACCTGACCCCTTATTTACCCAACGTGAAGACCAAAACTTGAGCCGGCGTCCCCATCTGCGAACCATCCTGGTCTATTTAGTGGCCATCGTTGTTCCCACTCTGG
>JALLOL010000254.1 GCA_027717875.1 Acidobacteria bacterium AH-259-L09
TGGTCAGGCGCTGAGCAGGAATACCAGCGTGCTACTCAACTGAATCCCCGCTCGGCATTCGTGCACCGACACTACGCTGATTTCCTACGAGCACAAGGCCGTTTTGAGGAAGCCATTGCAGAAAGTGAGTTGGCTCTTGAAATGGAACCCCTCTCGCCAGTGGTCAACGTTTTCGCTGGGTTCATTTACCTTGAGGCAGGTCAGTATGAGCGAGCCGCCGACCTCCTGGAGAGGGTACTCGAATTAGATCCGAACCAAGTCATGGCCCACTACACCCTCGGCCTGGTGCATGTCAAGACGGGCAAGTTTGACGATGCCATTCGGGAGCAGCAAGAGGCCTTAAGGCTTTCGCCTGGAGGCAGCGCCGTACGGACCATGGCGGTTGGATATGCCTATGCTGCAGCCGGACGGAGGCGCGAAGCACTGGACATTCTAGATCAGCTACGAGAGCAGTCACAGCGCGTCGAAGTGTCGCCCGTTCTCCCTGCATTTATCTATGCGCATTTGGGCGAGAAAGATCGAGCATTCGAGTTGCTTGAGCAAGCCTTTGAAGAACGCTCACCTTGGATGCCTTTCCTTAAAACCCATCGCGGGTGCGACCCCCTCCGCGACGACCCTCGCTTCCAAGACCTGTTACGCCGCATGGGTTTGGAGCCTTGAGGGATTCAAATTTTGCAGTCTCACCTTAGTTTGAGCGGAGCAAGAGTGGGATAAACCTTCCCGTGCACTTCATGTATTCCCGATATTCGTCGCCGAACTTCTCGATCAACTTTGCTTCTTCGATGGGTGTTCGTATGGCCAGCCCGATAAAACCCGGAATGACCATCAGTAGGATAAACCAGTTGGCTAAGAGCAGAGTAAAAGCGACGAAAAACAGAGCGGCTACTGAATAGAGGGGGTGCCGGACCCAGCGATAGGGACCATGGGTGACTAATATAGCGCCTTTTCTAGTCACCACGGTGTCAGTCACGTTTTTGCCCAGGCTGGTGAAAACCCAGTAGATCAGAGGAACACATGCTGCGCCGAGACCCGCTCCCGTCCAGCGCAACCAAGATGGAAGCGGAAATGTGGACCATCCCATCCATGGGGGATGGACCAGGTAGATAATTACACCTAGCCAAATAGCCAATCCGAAGAGCCGTAGCAGGATCAAGAGTGGCATACCTTCTTCCTTTCTGGAGATCTTCTCATCAGGCCGATGCGCCCTGATGCGATGGTATACACCGATCGAGATCGCCGAAACGAAGACGGCAAGCGCAATCCCTCTGAAAATGGATTCTTCGCTCATGGCTTACTCTTCTCCACAGCCGGAGATAGTGGCGTGTTCCATCTTAGGTGATTTCGTTTTTTGAGGGAATCCCCCGAACTGTTCGGGGTGGGTGTATACTGAAAATTAAACCTTTGCTCTCCGCCACCAAAATCCACCCTTTTCCCCAAACTTTCACCCTCAAAATCCGCACCCTATCCGCACCCAGGCCGAAATTGACCCCTTTGCGGACTTTGGCTAACCTGACTTAAATAATTGATCAATAAAGGGTTAAGCTGGAGCGGGAGAGGGGAATCGAACCCCCGACGTCCAGCTTGGGAAATTGAACGTAGATTGAAAATAAAGAACATAGCGTCTACGGCGTCGATTTCTGGCGATACAGACTCCTCAGTTTTACAGACTTGTCAAAAGGCTTCTCTTAATGGAGTAAAAATGGAGTAAGGATTTTCTCACACAGATTCACACACGGGTATTATCGTCGCTGACGGCCCAGTCTGAGAAAATTAGAGAGCTATCCGGTAGTTGTTTTTATGACTGGGTCCTAACCGGTAAAGTCGATCATCCCACTTGAGGTCTTGTGTAGAACTTCCTTGACAACTAGTCTTCTTATGACTTTCTTGATCCTCTTTGTAGTAGCGGCACGGACTGCCTGCATGCCAAGGACTCGGCCAGTCTTAATCGCGAGATCATCCAGAGCTGTGGCATACTGCCCTCTAAGAACCAATTTCACAGCTTCGGCGATTTCCTCATTACATATCAGATCAATATTGGGTGGAGGATCAGTCTCACGGCGTCGTACCTGAATCTCGCGGTCAGATGAGGACCACAGGAAATCACCTTTCCAACGTATCAAACGCTTTGTTTTTGCTGCCAAGGCTGCTTTACGCACTGTCTCTCGAATCCTATTTCCAGCTCGTTTCAAACCCCAAAGTGTACGGATCCTCCGCACAACTTCGTCAAAGGGGACTGGTCCTTCCACTCTAACAACGTCCTCAATCGCAGTGATAAGTTTATGGATGGGCTGTTCATGTAGTTCACCAGTTCTCCTAATGGACAAAGAAGAACAGACCTCATATAAAGGAACTTCCTGCTCAAGAGTTTTCTCTTTCCCTAACAACGGGAGATGTCTTGAGGAAGTGGAAGCTTTGGACGTTTCGGGAGTTACCCTTGATTCAATCCACTTAGTTCGAAAAGCTATGGGGCCTTTTTGCTTCGCCTGTTCAACAGTTCTTAATAATTTTTTCTCTGCTTCAGACCTATTCCTATACCAATCTGTAGACCAGATGCGTGAAATGCGCCAACCACGATCCTCTAGTATCTGTTGTCTCAGTCTGTCTCGATCACGAGCTACTGGGGAACTATGGTATTTCGCCCCATCACATTCAATCCCTAGTAAATATTGACCTGGAGACTTCGGATCCATAATTCCTAAATCCACCCGGAATCCAGCACAACCTACCTGTTTTTGCACATCAAAGTTGTGGCCCCGAAGAAACTCGTAAACCGAGTCCTCGAATGGGGAATCGGTGTCATCATTTTGTAGACCGATACTCGTAAGATTCCGGTTCTCAGCAAAATCGAGAAAGATTTTCAAAGCCTTTAGCCCTAAGGAAGCTGTCCTGTCAACCCTGAGGTCGGTGGCACGGAAATTTGAAAAGACAACACATCTCTCTCTCGCTCGTGTTATAAGCACATTCAGTCGTCTCCAACCTCCTTCGTGATTGAGAGGTCCGAAGTTGAGTGTAAGACGCCCGTGTGCATCTCGTCCAAAACCAACACTAAGGAAAATCACATCACGTTCATCACCCTGAATCGTTTCGAGATTTTTCACAAAGAAATGTTCCTCCTGGTCACTGGAAAAGAAACTCTCCATTTCGGGATGAAGTCTTAGCTGAAGTTCTATCTCTTCAAAGATCGCTTGCTGTTGTTTGATGTTGAAAGTTCCCACTCCAAGACTTTTTTCAGGGTATCTACGGTAATGATCAATAGCCGCTTCGGCAACAGCTCTAGCTTCCAATCGATTCACTGAGCTGCGTCCCCTGTCATAAACAGCATCTGCCAAATGGAAAAACTGGAGACCTAGGTCTTTTGAAGATTGCGAGGGTGATGGATAGATCAGGAGTGCGTTGTCGTAAAACTCTTGATTCGATACCGCAATCAAACTCTCATGTTTACTGCGATAATGCCACCGAAGAAGTTTTGTAGGAAAAGTACGTTTACATTGACGAAGAATGCTTTCAGTTTCGGTGATCGATGCCTCCCAAAACTCTTCCTCTTCCTCATCTTCATCTATCTCGACCAGGTGATCAAAAAAGGAGGTTGGTGGAAGCTGCTTGGTATCACCCATCACGCAAACTTGTTTGCCACGAAGGAGTGCCCCTAAGGCATCTTCGGGTCTTACCTGACTGGCCTCATCAAAAATAATCACATCGAATTGAGGACTACCGACTGGTTCAAGAAACTGTGCAATCGACAAAGGACTCATCATAAAACAGGGCCTGAGTTTTTTTACTAATCCGCCAGCAAGAGA
>JALLOL010000025.1 GCA_027717875.1 Acidobacteria bacterium AH-259-L09
TACGCTTGCGGGGGCCTCGGTCGCGCGCCTTGTCAGGCCCCCCCTTCCTTCCTAATTCTCCACCAGATCAATACAATGGCACACCATGGCAAAAAAGAAAGTCTGCAAAAATCTGATCGCTGGAGAATGGGTCGAATCTACTTGCGGCAGGACCTTTGAAAATCGCAATCCTGCCGATCAACGGGAGTTGATCGGGTTGTTTCAAGAGTCCACTGCAGATGATGTCGAGCGGGCAGTGGCAGCGGCTCGAAAAGCATACTCGGAGTGGCGGTTAACTCCTGCGCCCAAAAGGGGTGAAATCCTCTTTCGGGTGGGCGAAATCCTCAGCCGGCGCAAAGAGGAAATCGCACATGATATGACGCGAGAGATGGGAAAGGTTTTGCTCGAGACACGAGGAGATGTGCAAGAAGCCATAGACATGGCCTATTGGATGGGGGGAGAAAGCCGGCGCTTGTATGGGCACACCACCTCTTCAGAACTGCGTGACAAGTTCAACATGAGTGTGCGCATGCCCATTGGGGTCTGCGGGATTATCACCCCTTGGAATTTCCCCATCGCCATCCCGAGCTGGAAAATACTCCCAGCCTTGGTGTGCGGCAACACTTGCGTGTTCAAGCCAGCTTCCGATACGCCGCTCACTGCGGTTCATTTTATGAAGGTTTTCGAGGAGGCAGGTTTACCGACAGGAGTTCTCAATCTGGTCACTGGTAAAGGAGCTGAGGTGGGAAGTGCCCTGGTTGAACACAAGGATGTGAAGGTTGTTTCCTTTACCGGATCAACCGCCACAGGAAGAATCGTTGCGGAAAAGTGTGCCGGCGCCTTCAAGAAGCACAACCTGGAGATGGGCGGAAAGAACGTGATCATGGTAATGGAGGACGCGAATCTGCAGCTAGCGGTTGATGGCGCCCTTTGGGGAGGTTTTGGCACCAGTGGACAGCGATGCACTGCATCCAGCAGGGTTATTGTCCATAAAGAGGTTTACCAAGAATTCGTTGGACAATTTGTCGAGCGAGCAAACAAACTGCGTGTTGGGAATGGATTAGACCCTAAGACCGAAATGGGTCCTATTATCAATGAAAAACAGAAGGAATCGATTCTGAAGTGGATCGAAATAGGTAAGGGGGAAGGGGCGCAGCTTCTTTGTGGTGGAAATCCTTTGGAAAACGGAAGTTACAAACATGGGTACTTCATCGAACCGTCCATTTTCGCACATGTGAATCCTCAGATGGAGATCGCCCAGGAGGAGATCTTCGGCCCCGTCGTCTGTGTCCTTTCCTGCTCCTCGTTCGAGGAGGCCATCCAGATCGGAAACAATGTTCGATATGGACTCTCCTCGGCGATCTACACTCAAGATGTCAACCGAACATTCGTGGCCATGCGGGAGATGAACACCGGGATTGTCTACATTAACGCTCCAACCATTGGCGCGGAAATACACCTGCCTTTTGGAGGGACCAAAGATACGGGTAATGGTCACAGAGAAGCCTCAGAAGCGACTTTGGACGTTTTCTCAGAGTGGAAGGCGATTTACGTCGACTACAGTGGACAACTTCAACGAGCCCAGATTGACTAGGTTGGGGTCTGACCCCCACGAAAAACTCAGGTCTGACCCCAACCTCCTGCTCCATCAAGACCCCAATGAACCCTCGTGATAGATGGCTCTATATAGTTGATCCGCCGAAATCAGGTGTCGAGAATATGAGGATCGACGAGGCATTTCTCCGTTGGGCAGAAAAGTGTGCCGAGAAAGTTACAGTCGTTCGCTTCTATCGCTGGGCAGTCCCCACCCTTTCTTTGGGCAAACACCAAAAGCTTGAGGGGGCCGTCGAGCGGGCCTATTGGCGACGAGCGGCTATTCCAGTGGTCCATCGGCCCACCGGTGGCCGGGCCGTTTTTCATGCCCATGAGCTCACCTATGCAGTCGCTTCCAACGATTTAGATCATTTCCCGCTTGGCAGCGCTAGAGACACTTATCGTGTGATTGCCGCAGGTATAAAAGAAGGACTAAAGCGCCTGGGAATTGTCGCCCAGCAGGCGGAAAGTGTTCGGGAATCGGCACTGCCGGCGCGATTAAGTTGGAAGAACCCCTGCTTCCTTTCCCCTACTCGCTATGAATTGTTGTTGGATGGCTGCAAGATAGTGGGAAGTGCGCAGAGGCGATTGAAGCGGAGTTTCCTCCAGCATGGTTCCATTCCGCTGCGGGTCAATTATGCACAGATGGCCGCAGCCCTCGCTGTCGAACAGGAGGTGCTCAGGAAGAGCCTCATCTCCGTATCGGAGGCAAGCAGAGGCGAGGTGACGTTCGAGATCTTATGCGAAGCGCTTAAAGAGGGGTTTGAACAGACCTTCAATGTTCGGCTCATGGGTCCCCGGTCCAGGTGAAGCTATACCGGTTTGCGACTTTTCTCCCAAAATTGCGTCCCACCAGAGGGATATGCTATAGATCTTTCTGGTTCCGCAAATGGCCAAACAACAACATTCAAAAGACCTTAACGAACGCGCTTGCGATGTCCTCCAAGTACTGATTCGGGAATACGTGCGTGATGGCAAACCCGTCGGTTCTCGTCGATTGGCGAAGATTCACGGTGAGGGGTTAAGTCCGGCCACCATCCGCAATGTTATGGCTGACCTGGAGGAAATGGGTTTTGTCACGCAGCCTCATACTTCAGCTGGAAGAGTTCCAACTGTGAAAGGCTATCGTTTTTACGTAGATTCCCTGTTGGAGACGAAGCGGCTTGCCAGTCAAGAGGTGGATCGAATCAAGCGCAGCTTAGAACAGGAGACGGATCCTGGGGAATTGATGAGCAAGACTTCTCAAATTCTCTCCGCTTTGTCGAGCAATGTGGGCTTTGTGCTGGCCCCACCGATCTCCCTGGCAGCCATGAAGCATATTGAGTTCGTTCGGATTTCCCGGCAGCGGATACTCGTGATCTTGGTGACGGGAACAGGGCTGGTTCAACATCGACTCCTTCACCTAGATCAAGATCTAACGCAGAGCGAGCTGGATCAGGCGGGTCGCTATCTTGTGACCCACTTCCAGGATAAAGCACTGCTTGAAATCCGAGATGAGCTGCTCACTCTTATGTTAGAAGAGAAATCCCTTTACGACCGCATGCTGAAGAATGTGATTTTGCTTGGATCTGCCAGCTTGATGAAACCCGAAGACGATGAGGAATCAGAAGTCTATTTGGGAGGTACAGCCCGGATTATCCAAAAACCTGAACTCGCTGACATCAATAGAATGATTGCACTGTTTCAAACCTTTGAGGAGAAAAGCCGCCTCGTTAAGATCATTACCGAATGCCTGAAGTCCAACCCGTCAGGTCCAACAGTGACGATTGGTCTCGAAAAGCACATTCCCGAAATGGGTGACTGGGCATTAATTTCATCCCCGTATGTTTACCAGCAGAGAATGTTAGGTGGTCTAGGGATTTTGGGGCCTTCTCGCATGGAATATGAGAAGGCTATTAGCTTGGTCGACTACGTGGCGAAACTCTTCGGGAAGTTACTGAGCACTAACTAGACGGCAGGAAAAAATCGCTCGAGGAGAGTTATGGCAAAGGACACAAAGAACTCGGACGTAAAAGACGATAACGAGCATCGGCTGGAGGCGGAAGAAGGCAAGGAGGAGTCTGAAAACGAGGAGCTTGATTTTTATCTTAAAACTATCGAGAACCTGGGCAAGGAAAGAGACGAAAATTATGATTTGTTGCTGCGAAAGCAGGCGGAGTTTGAGAACTACCGTAAGCGAGTCGAGAAAGAGAAAGAGGAACTGCGAATCACGGCCCAGGCTGAAGTCATCAGGGAATTACTGGCGATCCTGGATGCCTTCGAAAAAGGGCTTCGTACTTTGGAGGAGGGATCTAAAGATTCTCAGCTGGAAACCTACCGTCAAGGCTATGAGCTGATGCTCAAGGAGTTCCGGTCGATTCTTGAGAAATTTGGTGTGACCGAGATACCGGGAACTGGAGCGCCCTTTAACCCTAATGTGCATGAAGCCGTATTGACAGAGATGACCACGGAGTACCAGGAAGGCGAGATTTTGGACGAATACCGCAAAGGTTACAAGATCAAAGGCCGGCTTCTGCGCCCCTCACAGGTAAAAGTGGCTGTCCAACCGGAGGGACTGTCCGTCGGGCAAGAGAAATGGCAGGAAGGGGGGGAGTAAACTTTCCACTTCAGCTCAGCCCGAGCCACTAGCTTGAAAACGGCCCTGAGCGATCTTATGATCAATTTAAACCGAGCGTAGGAGCAGTAAATTTGGCGAAAAGAGACTACTACGAAGTGCTCGGCGTCGATAGAAACGCCGGCCAGCAGGAAATCAAAAGTGCCTACCGTAGATTGGCCATCAAGTACCATCCTGATAAGAATGCCGGAAACAAGGTGGCGGAGGAAAAATTCAAAGAGGCTGCTGAAGCTTATACTGTGTTGAGTGACCGAGAAAAAAGAGCTCGGTACGATCGTTTTGGTCATGCGGGTGTGAGCCCAGGAGTCGGAGGTTTTGAAGGGTTCGATCCCGATATTTTTGCAGATTTTAGCGATATCCTGGGCGATTTTTTTGGCTTCGGAGATTTCTTTGGCGGCTCTCGAAGACATGCCAATCAACCCCGACGCGGCGCTGATCTTCGTTACGATTTGAAGATCAATTTTGAAGAGGCTGTGTTTGGTGTGAAGACCAAGATCAAGATTCCGCGCCAGGAGAATTGTAAGAGTTGTGGTGGCTCGGGAGCGGATCGTCGTCAGGGACTTGCCATGTGCCCTTCCTGTAGAGGACGAGGCAGTGTTCGATACCAGCAGGGGTTTTTCACGATTAGTCGAACATGCTCCAACTGCCGAGGTGCCGGACAAATTATCAAAAATCCCTGTCCTGAATGTCGGGGTCATGGATTGGTTCGAAGAGAAAGGGTCCTTGAGATCAAGATTCCTGCGGGCGTAGATGACAGCTCTCGCTTGCGCATCACTGGTGAAGGTGAGGGGGGAGTGAAAGGTGGACCTCCAGGAGATCTCTACGTAGTCATATCGGTCAATGAACACCCCTTCTTCACACGCGAGGCCAGCAATATCTACTGTGAGATCCCTATCAATTTTGCCCAGGCAGCTCTGGGCGATGAGATCGCCGTGCCCACACTGGAGGGTCGGGAAAAGATCAAGATCCCAGCAGGAACTCAATCTGAAACGATTTTCCGTCTCAAAGGTCGAGGGGTTGTTAACTTGAATGGGCGTGCTAAAGGGGATCAATTGGTGCGAGTCAGGGTAGTTACCCCGACTAATCTGACCAAGGAACAGAGGGAACTTTTTAAACGCCTGGCTGCTATCTCGGGAGAAGCTCAAGAGCCACGCAATCTGTTTGAAAAGGTCAGGGAGGCACTTAGTTGAGTCGGTTCCTAAATTGTCGGGCCTCCCGGCGATGAAATACCTCCCATTCCTGGTTTTGCTTCTCCAACCGCTTGCGGTTTTCTCCCAGCAACGGCCTTTGGTAACCGAGCACGCGCAGACGGTCAAGCGAGGTTATTTACTATTCGATATTGGTGTCGAGTTCCTTCAGGATGCTGTCTTTCCTTTTTCCGGACTTGAGGGCGACTTGACTCGAACCGGCGTGTTCGGGGTTCGCATTGGAGCAGGTGAGGACGTCGAAATCCAGGTTCTGGGGACAATCCAAAATGTTCTAAACGTAGAGAATCGCTTTATGGGACCGAACACCCCCCGGCTTGATTTTTCGGGAAATTCGACGAGCGATGTGGGGGATTTTAGCCTGGCCACGAAAGTGCGCCTCAAGGAGGAGAACGGGGGATGGCCGGCTCTGGGATTTCGCTTCGGCGTGGAGCTTCCCAATGCCTCAAACGAAGATGGGCTGGGAAATGACGAGACCAATGTCTTTGGGAGCTTGCTGCTGCAAAAGCAATTTGGAAAGCTAAAGTTTTTGACTAATTTGGGCGTCGCCATTTTGGGGGATCCGGTTGTGGCGGGCTCTCAGGACGACCTGTTTACCTACGGTGTAGCTTTGATATACCCGGTCCATCCTCGAGTCAATCTGCTGGCCGACGCCTATGGCCGCGCAGGGGCGGGGGGAGTGGGAACCGAGGAACAGTCGCTGCTGCGCTTGGGCTCGCAGATCAAAGCGGCAGGATTGTACTGGGATGTGGCGCTGTTTTTGGGATTCCGCGATGACGATCCGTCTTCCGGTCTTATCCTGGGTGTGTCGAAAGAGTTGAGGTTTCCGCTGTTTGGGAAGTGAAGAAGCTGACCCGCTGACCGTTCCAGGTTCCAGGTTCCAAGGTGAAGTTTGAGCTTTTGGGCTGCGAGCTGTTGAGCTTTTGGCCAGCTGAGTGACAGAAAAACATAGATTCAGCGCCTATTGCTCAATAGCTTAACCTGAAACCTGGAACGGTCAGGTGGTCGGTTAGCTGCATCCGGAGGTGCTGCCGCAGACGGTGCAAACGTAGCAGTTGCCGTTGCGCTGCATCAGATTGCCGCAAGCTGAGCAGGTATGGGATTCGCGCTTATTCTCCTCTATCAGCCGCTGGGCAGCCCTGGTGGCTTCGGGCTGTCGAGCTTGCTCCGAGAAGCTTACCTGAACACCCTGATGCATGCTGCCATTGGGCTTGACGTTGTGGATGCCCAGTGCTTCCTGGACGTCAGGGCTGAGGTATTGGGTAGCCAGATAACGCACCACATAGTCCGGTATAGAGGTCGCGAAGGGAATCTGAGAATTATCGGTAAATCCGGCCGGCTCAAAGCTCATGTGAGCAAACATTCGCACATAGTCTTCCAGCGGGACACCACTCTGCAGACCCCTGGAGATTGCAATCGCCCAGGCCATGAGAATGCCCTGAAGCGTGGAGCCTTGTTTGGCAAAATTGAGGAATATTTCACCGAGACTCTTGTCCTCGGGGTACATGCCCATGGTGAGATATCCTTTGAAGCCTCTGATGCGAAACTCGTGTTGTAGGGCGGGATGATCCTTGGGCATGTTGCGATGCTGCTGCGGCCAGCCGGCTGGTTGGGTCCGCTCTTTGTTGGAGAGTGGCTGCACCATTTTGCATCCATCACGGTAAATGGACACTGATTTCATTCCATATTTCCAACCCTGAATGTAAGCCTCCATGATGTCTTCAACCGAGGCTTCGTTTGGGAGATTAATGGTCTTGGAAATAGCGCCGGAAAGAAAGGGCTGAACGGCGCCGCACATTTTAATGTGACCCAAGTAATGAATGGAACGAGTGCCATTCACAGGGCGGTCAGCGCAGTCGAAGACGGGTAAGTGCTCCTCTCTCAAGTGGGGTGCTTCTTCGATCGTTTTCTTCTTCTCTATGTACCTCAGGATGTCATCGACTTCCTCTTGCGCATAGCCGAGTCCTTTCAGAGCTCGAGGAATGGTGTTGTTGACGATTTTCAAGCTACCCCCGCCCACCAGTTTTTTGATTTTGACCAGCGAAAAGTCTGGCTCGATACCTGTTGTGTCGCAGTCCATCATGAAAGCAATGGTGCCGGTCGGGGCCAGGAGCGACACTTGGGCATTTCGGTATCCGTGCTCGGAACCCTTCTCGATAGCCTGATCCCATACCTCCATGGCGGAATGCAGAATATCCATGGGGACCATGGCGGAGTCTATTTCGGATAAAGATTTACGGTGCTTGTGGATGACTTGCATGGTGGGAACCCGGTTTTTCTCAAATCCAGTGAAGGGACCCATGTGCTCGGCGATTTCAGCACTGGTCAGATATGCCTGACCAGTCATTAGAGCGGTAATCGCAGCTGCCAAGCTGCGAGCCCGATCGCCGTCGTAGGGAAGACCACGAGCCATCAAGAGTGCTCCCAGGTTGGCGTACCCCAATCCCAGAGTACGATACGCGTGGCTGATCTTGGCGATCTCTTTCGTGGGATAGCTGCAATTGTCAACAATGATCTCCTGCGCCAGGATTACGATTTGGGCCGCTCGCCGGAAGGATCCAATGTCGAATTGACCATCTTCCTTCAGGAACTTCATCAGGTTCAGCGAGGCAAGATTGCAGGCCGAGTTGTCCAAAAAGACATACTCCGAGCAGGGATTGCAGGCGTTGATGGGGGCGGTATTAGGACAGGTGTGCCAGTCATTGAGGGTTGTGTAAAACTGCAGACCCGGATCACCGCAAATCCAGGTGGCTTCGGCTATCCAACGCATGATTTCTCGCGCTCTGTAGGTTTGAACCACTTCGCCCGTTGTCACTTTACGGGTTTTCCATTCCCCATTTCTAATGACCGCCTCCATAAACTCATCTGTCATGCTCACACTATTGTTGGCATTCTGAAACTGCACACTTCGGTAGGCTTCTCCATCGATGGAGTCGTCGTATCCCAGTCCGATCAGTCTGTGGGCTTTCTGTTCTTCCCCAGCTTTGCACCAAATATATTCCTTAATATCTGGGTGATCCGCGTTTAAGATGGCCATTTTGGCGGCCCGTCGTGTCGCGCCTCCCGACTTAATGGCACCAGCAAAGCTGTCGTACCCCCTCATAAAAGAGACGGGTCCTGAGGCAAAGCCACCCACGGCCAAGGGCTCATAAGAAGAGCGGATTTTTGACAAATTGACTCCGGAGCCCGAGCCTCCTTTAAAGATAATGGCCTCGGTCTTGGCCAGCTTCATGATGGAGTCCATATTGTCTTCAACACTATTGATAAAGCAGGCCGAGCACTGAGGATTCTTCTTGATGCCCATGTTGAACTGCACGGGGGAGTTAAAGGCCGCCATCTGATGAAGCAGTAAATGGCTCAATTCGTGATTGAAAGTCTGCGCATCTTCCTTGGAAGCGAAGTACTTCATCATCTGTCCCCAGGTGGTCAGGGTATTGACGATGCGGCCAATGAGTTGCTTGACACTGTTCTCCCGGTTGGGACTGCCGAGATGACCACGGAAGTATTTGCTGGTGACAATGTCTGTGGCCCTTTGAGACCAGAATTTGGGGAATTCCAAATCCTCTTGGCGGAAACTAACTTTTCCCGTTTTAAAATCTTTGATTTCTGCGGTCCGGATCTCCCATTGCACTTCGTCGAAGGGATGCCTTCCGTTCTGAGTGAAGTACGGTTCGATCTTGAGACCAGCTGATGCTTCCGCCTTTGCCTCAACTTTTTTCATTCCTTTTCAACCTCCCAAGGATAGGTTCAGATTATAAGGTGCAGCCTAATTCTAGAACCGCCCCCTGACAATTTAGACGATCGCTTGTCGCGCCATTTGTCCCATGATATAGTGGTTTCATTGCAACAATTATACCATATGTAGCGTCAGATGCTCGAGCAGCTCTTCTTTGGAGAGCCCTTGGACGCCAATCGTTTTGTTCTTTGATTTCTGGCCGTGAACCAGGAAGACATTCCGTGGCGGTAAGTTCAAGCACTTGGCCAAAAATTCCAGAAGCTGACGATTGGCCCTGTTCTTCAAGGGGGGCGCGATCAAGCGGACTTTCAGCGCTCCGTTGTATGAACCCACGATTTCGTTGCCGGCTGCTCGGGTTTGCACGCGGACGGACAATAAGAGCGTGCTCGATTTTTTAGAGATCTTGATATCTTTCATCTTTGCCAACGTGGGCCAAAAATGGCAGTGCCAAGGCGCAGCAAGGTCGCTCCTTCCTCAATGCCTATCCGATAGTCATGGCTCATGCCCATGGAAAGCTCTCTCAAAGGTTTTTGGCGGCTGCGGTTCACCTCGGCTAAGAGCTGGAACATCTTTTTGAAATATGGCCGAGAGGCTTGTGATTCTTCGTGGTAGGGAGGGATCGTCATCAATCCCTGCAAGTCTAAACTGGCCATTGAGTCGACTAGTTCCACCATGCCGGGCAGCTCCTGAGGGAGGACACCGTGCTTTTGATGTTCTTCTCCAATATTCACTTCGATGAAAACCGGCAGTGTATTAGCCGTTTTTGCGGCACATCGGTTGACCTTATGCACGATTTTGGGCCTGTCCAAGGTCTGAATCACATCGAAAAGTTCGACCGCCGGCTGGGCCTTGTTCGACTGCAAGGGACCAATGAGATGCCACTCAAGGCCTTTCGCATTCACCAAAGAGATCTTTGGCTGGGCTTCCTGGACACGGTTTTCCCCAAAAAGCATTTGTCCCGCTCGGTGGGCTGTCTCGACGAAATCGGGGGGAAGAGTCTTTGTAACCGCCAGGAGTCGAATTTCCTCAGGATTTCGGCCACAGGCCAGAGCAATAGATTCAATTTCCCCCCACAGCCGCTTCAGGTTGGAGGCGATATTGAGCACGAGCATTAGTATACCGAGAATGAGGAGACATAAATGACGAATTTCGAATGACGAATTTCGTATGATTACCCAGTAAGGAGATTCATTCGTCATTCGTCATTCACGATGGTACTATGGCAGGGGAACCTTACAGGATGCACTCGGTGAAGCCGGGAAAATTCATCACGCTTGAAGGGGTCGAGGGCTGTGGCAAGAGCGTACAGTTACGCCTCTTGGAAGAGGAACTGCGTGGACGCAACGTTGCCTTCATCACCACTCAACAGCCAGGGGGGACACTCTTTGGAAGAGAACTCCGCCAGATTCTTTTGCACAAGGACGGAGCCAAACGTGAACCGGTGGCGGAGTTGCTGCTGTACCTGGCCGATCGGTATCAACATCTCAAAGAAGTCATTGAACCGGCTTTGGTCCGTGGTCTTCATGTCATCTGTGATCGTTATCATGACGCCACCCTTGCATATCAGGGACATGCCCGGGGTATTGGCTTCAAAACCGTTGATCAATTGGCTGAGATTCTGCAACTGCGAGTTCCTCATCTGACCCTGGTTTTGGATGTGGAAGTGGAGGTTGGCCTGAAGCGAGCGTGTGAGAGAAACCAAAGAGAACACAAAGAGACGTGGGGGCGATTTGAGGCCGAGGATTTGGAATTTCACCGGAAGGTGAGAGAGGGCTATCGGTTGCTTGCGGAAAGGGAGCCCGATCGAGTACTCCTCCTTGATGCCTCTGGCCCCCCCCCACGAGGTGTTCAAAAGAATTTTAAGAGTGCTTGAAGCGAGGGAAATGTTTGCAGCATGAGACTCGAAAACTTTGTTGGAAACCAACGGATCGTTGGACTGCTGCGGCGAGGCTGGCTTCCACAGGCCAGCCTTTTTACTGGCCCTGAAGGCATAGGGAAGAAGACGCTGGCTTTGAGCCTGGCCGCATTGACCAATTGTAAGGATGGCAGCGGGACCGATCTGTGCGAAAAGTGTTCTTCCTGCGTGAAGGCGGCAATCGGGAATCATCCTGATATTTCCCTCTTCCAGCCCCAAAAGCACTTCATTCGCATCGACGCGATGCGGGAGCTAAATCGGGAGGTCCGATTTCGACCCTTTGAGGGACGACTTCGCCTTTTCATCATTGACCAGGCGGAAACAATGACCCATGAGGCTGCCAACTCCATTTTGAAAACACTGGAGGAGCCTCCCGAGACATCCCGCATTGTTTTGGTCAGTGCGTTTCCTCACCGCCTCCTGCCCACCATTCGCTCGCGCTGTCAGGACTTTTGTTTTCACCCTCTAGATCGCAAAGAAATTCGGACTTATCTGGAGAATCATCTCCCAGGAGAGGATGCGGAGTTAAGAGCTGCTTTCGCCGATGGAAGCATCGGCACTGCTCTCGAGCTGAATCTTGAAGAGACCTTACCAGACCGGGACCGAATGCTGGAATTGCTCACCTCGTGGTGTCGACGGCAGTCCTTCGAAATACTGTACAGGAAGTGCGAAGAGCAGCCTTTGCGAAGTGACCTCAAAAAACGTGAG
Source organism: Acidobacteria bacterium AH-259-L09 (assembly GCA_027717875.1). The sequence goes on from JALLOL010000025.1 coordinate 11,751, forward strand.
CGCGTACGACACTATTTGGATCTTTTGCAACTACTCGGTGAGGACCTGTACTTTCTCCAGGTAAACACCCCAGACCGTGTGGTCAACCGGGATCGAATTACGGATTTAGAAAAGCTTTCGGAAGGTATAAGCTTGAGTTGGATCAAGGATTTACTTTACCATATTGATCGATCGAGATGGGAGATTGATCATTATGTGAATCCTCTGATGTGCTTTGAGACACTCTGGTTAATGAATCCGGGGGAAGCATCGAATGCTGGAAATCGTCACCGTCAAGTTTGAGGCAAATAAGACAGCTTCCAACTTTCTGGCCCACGACGTGGGTCTGCGTGTTGGGGATCGCTGCATCGTGAGCACAGAACGAGGAGTTGAGTTGGGCCTTGTGCTCAAAGGGTGCAAAGCGGAAAATCTCCAACTTGGCGATTCTAAAGTTCAGAAGGCTCTTAGAAAAGCGACCGAGCGGGACCTTTATCTTTATGAGAAGAAAAAAGATCGAGAAGATTCCGCGTACCGATTGTGCAAGAAGCTGCTCAAAGCTCACAAGCTGCCCATGAAGCTCTCTAAAGTGGAGTATATCTTTGATGGGAGTCGTGTCGTTTTTTATTTCACGGCCAATCAGCGTGTAGATTTTCGTCGGCTTGTTAAAGATTTGGCTCGTCAACTGCGGAGCCGAATCGAAATGCGGCAGATTGGTGCGCGTGACGAGGCCAAGTTGGTGGGCGGACAAGGCTGCTGCGGTTTAGGTGAGAATTGCTCTGCGCGGTTCTTGAAGGAATTGAAATCCGTCAGTGTTCGGGCAGCCAAAGAACAAGGTCTTACTGTGAACCCGGGTCGGCTCTCGGGTATGTGCGGCCGCTTGAAGTGCTGTTTAAATTATGAGATTGGCAACTGCGGCGGGGGCAGTTGTGGAAACTCTGCCTGTCACTAGCGTCTTCGAGCGAGCCACTAACCCTCCGTTTTAAGCTTCTTGGCCCACTTCTGAAAACGCTCAACCTCTCCAGAGGAGGGATTGTTCTGGACAAACTGCTCGCAGACCTTCATCGCCTCGACAAAGGCCTTTTGCTTTTCTAAGGCGCGGATGAGTTTTTCATAGGCTTCCACCCATTTGGGATTGTATTGAATCGCTTCTCGATAGCGGTCCTCAGCTGCCTTATAGTTGTCCCGCTTGTAGTAAAAATTACCGATCTCCAAATGCTCTTTTGCTTTGCCGGGGTCAGGAAGTGGAGGAGCCTCCTCGACCTTTTCGTTGGTTCGATCCGCTCGGATCAATACCGGCTTCCTTTTCGACTTCTCCACCTGTCCAAAAAGGGAAGGAATCAGAAGTAGGAGAGAAAGAAGATAGACAAAAAGTCTCATCTTTTACGCAACCTAGTTTATTGGAGTTTTTACCACTTGTCAAAGATGGGGCGACAATGTTAGGCTATAGTACACCACTTACTGTCTAGACTGTCTCGACCCTTATCAGTTGACCATTTAGCGTTGAGGGGGGAGTAATTTTTGGGAGAGGTAGATGATTATGGTTAACCGGAAACTGATTCGTCCGTCACTGTCTGAACTCAGAGAACAAGCATCTTCAAAGCATGGAGAAGGTCAAAGAAAGCGTGTACCCCCAGAACAAACCAACGCCGAGCAATATTATTATCTAAAACAGATGTCGAGTAGGACCCCGATGGTCATCAAACTACTCGACGGCGAGGAAATCTCCGGGGTAATTGAATGGTACGATAAGAACTGCATTAAGGTTAATCGGCAAAGGGAGCCTAATTTGCTGATTCCAAAGCACGTGATCAGATACATCTACAAGGAGAACGAAGTCAAAGGCGGTGATGAGAACGTTATGCTCGACAGCGGGGAAGAGTAACGAGGGGGCCGTGTCTTTAAAATTTAAATTTTGGTCTCAAAATTCAAATTTTAAAGACACGGCCCCCTCAGGTGCTTCAGAACATACTCATAAGCCCGTTCGCAGGCTCGAACATTGAAGCGAACAAGATCCTCCGTCGAAAACGCAAAGGCTTGCTTTAGCGCTTGATGGAATTCCGGCAGTTCGCGCGTTTCGTACAAGGGCACCAGGTAGCCATCCGCCAGAAGAAAATAATAAGAGAAAGCCGAAACAGTAATTCCAGAGTATTTCGCGAAGGGGTATATTTCATACAAACGTATCTGTGCGACCGTCATCTGTTCGACCGCGTGCATTTCGGCAAAGCTCGGACTTTGAACCCACTCGAAGAACCGTTCGATCGCCCTGGGAACCATCCAAGGGTCCAGAGGTTCGTGGGTGGAAGTAAGAGGCTCAAGCGGACTCTGGCGGTAAGGGTTTGGTTCATCTGCGACCAAAAAGTTGTAAAGTTGAAGTAAATTGGCTTGATCAAGGTCGCCAACTGGTTTGTCGAGCTGAAGCAGAAAGGAAAACATCACTTCCGCCTGAGCGGAGGGAATTTCAGTTTCACTGGATGGAAAGATTTGTTGGCGTTCTTCACTCAGTTCGAATTGTAAAAGCCGTGGTACCAGGTACTTCTGGATCAGGGACCCGAGGTCAGTCCTACCAGCAGCCAGCATTTGCTTTTTCTTATTCAAGGAGACGAACTGGACGCCAGACAGGAGAGGAGAGTGCACATCAATACTATATCAAAGCTGTGGCGGGGGTTTGTGGGGGTCAGACCTCAAAACTCAAGGTCTGACCCCCGCCAGCACCGATGAAGCATTGCAGGGAACAATCTTGGGCCTTTTTTCCGTACCTATAGGTGGAAGCTTCTACTGGAGACAAGAAAATGACTGAGACCAATGAGCAAGTCAGCACCGCTCGAGTCCGAATAGGACATTGGATCAACCGGGGGTGGGACTGGTTTGTAGAAGATTTGGGGATGCATATTCTGATCACTCTGATTCCCGCGCTGCTGATCTACAGCGGTTTTATAGTATTCCTGGTCGGTCCGGTTGCTGCAGGTGTAGCCCTGGCCGGGTTGGGAAAAGCCAATCTCAATCGGGTTGAATTCAAGGACTTCGCCGATGGCTTCAGCAAATATTTCCTGCCGGCTTTCTTGAGTGGGCTCCTGATTCTCGTGTTTTCAACGATTGGACTTGTGTTTTTGATCGTACCAGGCCTGGTCATCCTAGCTATGTACCAATTTTCCTATCACTTTATTGTGGACCGGAATATGGATTTCTGGGAAGCCATGGAATCCAGCAGGAAACTGGTCTCTCAGGATTATTTCGGTTTTACGCTTTTTGGGATCTTGTTAGGACTGATCAACTTGTTGGGCGTCCTTTTCATGGGGGTAGGTCTGTTGGTCACCTTGCCGGTCAGCTGGCTGGCAATTACAGCTGCTTATCTGGATTTCTCGGGTCGGCTGCCGGAGTCTCAGGTTCCTTCTGAACCGGTGCGAATCGACTAAGTGGTCATTGGGCAACCATTTCCACCAGAGTGCGAACTCCGAAGCCGGTGGGGCCTTGACTCTCCTGATTGCCCTTGAAGAGGTCAACTCCGGCCATGTCGATGTGACACCAGGGAACATCTCCAACAAATTCTTGCAGGAACTTTGCTGCGCTAATTGCACCTCCCCAGCGTGCCCCAGTGTTTTTAATGTCCGCAATCTGGCTTTCGATCTCCTTGCGATATTCGTCATCTAGGGGAAGACGCCAGAACTTTTCTCCAGAGAGCTCCGAAGCGCGCAGCAGCTTCTGGCAAATCTCTTCGTTATTACTAAATAATCCAGCTCGCAAATGCCCCAGAGCAACCACACACGCACCAGTAAGGGTAGCGATATCGATCATATATTGCGGTTGAAGCTGGCGGCCATAATGGAGGGCATCGGCCAGGATCAGGCGGCCTTCCGCATCGGTGTTGACCACCTCAATCGTTTTACCACTCATTGAGCGGATAACGTCTCCGGGACGCTGTGCCCGACCACTGGGGAGGTTTTCAACGGCTGGGATCAGACCGACGACGTTTTTCTTGATCTGGAGGTGGGCAATGGCCTGCATTGCGGCCAGCACTGCACACGCTCCAGCCTTGTCTGACTTCATTTCTTCCATTGACTGGGCCGGCTTCAAAGAAAGGCCGCCACTATCAAAAGTGACCCCTTTTCCGACCAAAACAATGGGTTGAGCTTTACTCGCGGGGCTGGCGAGGTGTCTCAGTATGATAAAGCGGCCCGGTTCATCACTTCCCCGTGCCACCGTAAGGATGGCATCCATTTTCTTCTCTTCCATTTCCGGTTCGCCCAGAACTTCGATTTCCAAACCGCACTTTTCAGCCACTTCTTTCGCCGTTTCGGCCAGTCGAGAGGGATTGACGCGGTTGCCGGGTTCGTTGACCAGCCTTCTGGCTAAGTTGGTTGCTTGAGCCAAAATTTCGCCGCGTTTCATCGCTTTTTCCACTTTTGAAGTGTCCAGATCCTGGTCCGTGGCGAAAAGAATTTCCTCGATGAAGTTCTTGGACTTATCCTGGGTCTTGTAGTCATCCGTATCACAGGTAGCTAAGAGGACCCCTTCGACTGCAGCCTGCGCGGCCAAGCTAGGTTCGACTTGGCTGCGCCGATACACAGACACCCGTCTTAGGTGGTAGCTTTTGACTTTGCGTACGGCCTGCATAATCAAATTACGGATGGATGGGGGGTCGTAGCTCTCCCTCTTTCCCGCCCCCAACAGAATCAATCGAGCGGTCTTGAGTTGGTTTGGGCGGTAGAGAACTGTAATTTGCCCGGCTTTCGACTTCCACTCCTCGGTACTCTTGAGCTCACTCAGCAGACCATTGAGTTTTTCATCCAACGCTGCCGGAAAGTCCTTTCCAATGTCCTCGTCCTCAAACATGGGGACGATGAGGGCGTCACACTCGATAT
>JALLOL010000249.1 GCA_027717875.1 Acidobacteria bacterium AH-259-L09
ATGATCGCTACAACAACATGTTGACCAAAAACGGGCCTTCCACGAACTTTCAGACCTTCAGTTTTTCAGGAGATCAAGGGAAAAATCAGGTCGAAAGCTACTCCATCAACGGGGTGACTCAGGCCACGTACAGCTACGATGCGGCCGGGCAGATGATCTCGGAGACGGGACGAAGCTATAACTTTAATGGAGCGAGCCGGCTCACGAAAGTCACCGAGACCACGGATGGGGACCGGGGAACATACCGCTACGACGCCCTGGGCCGGAGGGTGAAAAAGAGCTGGGACTACGTGGCAGGGAACCGCTTCTGGGGCAGTCTCAAGTATATCTATGGCGGCCAGGGAGAGCTTTTGGGGGAAGTAAAGGATGAAAATGAGAACAACGGCAGCTTCGAGGATACAGATATCTATTATATCCTTATGGAAGGCCAACTCATCGCCAAGCGGGTGACGGGATCGAATCAGTCAGGAAACGTGAATCGCATCGACTGGGTGCATCGCAATCATCTGGGGGAAGTGAAGGTCGTGGACCAGCTGAATCTGAACAACTCGGGCTGCATGAATCCCGCATTTTGGCAGGGCATCTGTGCTACGACGACGATCAGCTCCACGTCCGAGCCTTTTGCTGCTCCTGGCTCGGATCAATTCCAGGGGCACAAGTTGGACGATCAGACGGGGCTGCAGTACATGGGAGCGCGCTTCTATCATCCCACCATTTCAAGGTGGATGAGCCCGGATCGGGCCACCTACTTTGATTCAGTCGACGATCCGCTGTCTCTCAACAGGTATTCTTTCGTTCGAAACGATCCAGTAAACTTGGTTGATCCTGACGGGAGACGTCATCGCCCCGCATTTCGCTTAGGGAATTGCCGTGGCGAGGTCAAGTTTGATCCATCAGAAGGGACAGTGAGGTTTACGGGCCGCGAAATCTGCCAGCTGATTCCCGTGCGCAATCCTCGACCTCAACCGCGAGAAGAAATACCGCGATTCAACTTTCGTGAACGATTTCAAAATTGTCTCGATCAATACGGCGATGATTTGGCAAAGAGAAATTTAACACTATCGAAATTCTTATTAGCTGCGAGTGTGGCAGTCGAAGAGGGGGTTGACGCTATTGATGTATTGGCGATTTGGGCGACAGAGAGCAGTTATAGTACAGATGTGAACCTGAGAGGAGTAGATAATGACCGGGGACCAATGCAACTCACTCCCATTGCTATAGACGAATTGGATCGGTGGGGTCTTTGGGATCCTCCACTCGACTACGAACATGATTTGAGGGATAATCTGAAGACAGGTGCACGATACTTTAAAGGAATTCTGGATAATTATCTTGATCTTTTCAACATACCAAGAGACCAGGCCTATGCAGTCTACAATGGTGGGCCCGGCGGTTACGAAGGCAGTGAAGCACAGAACCATTTACAACGCTTCAATGAGAATCGAGAAGTGATCCAAAATATAAGAGACTGTTTCCGATTTCCATGACGGCTGTCAGGATGTCCAAAAAAAACTTTCTAATTATCGCCGGTGTTGTCATCAATCTGGTGCTTATGGCAACACCTGGATTCGCTGCAAATGAGAAATACGTTCAAATTGAAGACCTGCAAGTCAGGATGCTGCAGCGAGATACTCTGGTGGACTATACTTTGGTTAGAAAAAAAGGACAAATCAATCTGCACGTATTCGTAAGGGATGTTGACAACATCGTAAAATCGTACAGAGTCGAGTACCAAGATGTTGACAATCAGTCTCGGGGAGGCCCCATTTTTGAGGGGTATGCTATCAATTTTGATGATGTCTATGATCTTCCACCAACTGAAATCCCAATCAGGGCAGTCAAGGCCTCTTGCCTGGAAGGCGGCGTCCGATACGAAAGCATCGTAACGCTGGGGATGGAGAAAAGAGCTCCTTTTGCTCCACCAAACTACAATCTCTACGTCTTTAAGAGACTCGATCAGGGTCCGCTGAAGATATACGAAGTAAAGGCAGCAGGTAGGAACCTGCTTGATTTTCGGTTTCTGGATCTGGACGGGGATTGTTTGCCGGAAATGATTGACCTATCGAAACCTGCTGGTCTTAGCTTCTTGAAGGTCCGAAAGATTGATTCCAACGACCGCGTCCATGTTGTTCAAGAGATAGGAGGCAAAGGCATAAGCTTGCTGCACTTCTTTTCGAGGTTGCTATCAATAACAATGAGAGAAGATGGGATTCTCAGCCCTTTAAAGGATTATAAATGGGATCCTACGGCCGGCAAGTTCGTCGAAACAGCCCCGTGAACAACAAACTACGTGGAGAACCCAGGACTGACGAGAGGAAGGTGGGCATCACTGACCACTTTTTGACTATCCTCGACATCCTCATAGAGTTTTTTCACCGATCGCAATCATTTGGATAATTCTTTGGTCAGTCTTATCATTTCAGTCCCGTTCGGAATTTTCCCTGTTCGTTTTGAATGGGAAATCTTTTTCTTCTGTCCGTGCCTATCTCGCTTGGGGTTATTAGCTTCACACGCTGCACCAAATCACAATACTGCTTGAACCAATTTCTGAACTCTTTCTTCAAATTTGAAAGATCCTGCCAGCATTGAGTTTGCTCTTTCCTCACCTCCTGTTTCAAAGTATCCAGCTGCTTTTCCAAAGCACTTCTTCTCACTTCTATACTTGGATTTGCACCTGGCTCCCAAAAGTAAAGTCCCAACAGCTTCGATTTCAGCAGGCAGTAATGCTCGTAAATCTGGTAAATGAGATTTTTGGATAGTTGTTGGCGTTTTCTGATTTCTTTTTCAATCTGTTCAAGGTTCTCTGCAAGACTGCGAACTTTTTCTTCCAAGAGTTCTTCCAGTGATCCCGTTCTTTTGTCCTGTTCGTCATCCTTCGGAATTTCTTGTTTTGGAGAGCGATTTAAAGAGGAAAGATTATTCAGCAGGAAATCGAGAGAGTAATATTCCATTAGAAGTTAAGCGTTACATGGTTTTCACCAAATTCTTTTTGAATTTCTTTTTCTTTAGGTTTTCTTGGTTACCTAAAAGGTGAGCGTGAATTTCAAAGATTTTTTGTCTGATCACAAAGTCTTGATCTAAAGCAACGTATCTGATGTAAGAGGCAAGAGAGGAAAAGCCTTTTATTTCTGCATAGTTTTTCAATCTTTCATGCTGATCTTTTGTCAGCCTGACTTGTATTGCTCTAACCATGACCATTGGCAAGGAAAAGATGGTTTAGTTTTTAAGTCTTGTAGTGAGAAATGCACTATGATTCTCCCCAGCAAAGCTATGCAAGGTTCAAGAGTAATTCGGTGGTGTGAAGTCTTCTAGCAGGAACTCTCAGGTGAAACTATCCAATTTTTTCCTGCTCCCTCTCCTTTGGCATTCCGTGAAGTGCCAAACTCTGGTTCTTGTACCTTTTGTCTTCCGTAACCTCTCTTCCGAACCACTCAAGTGGTAAAAATCTTAGGCTCGATTTCTCCGAATCAAATTCTACCTCTACTGTTACAAGCCCCTCCAAATCTGTGTGATACACGTCAACCTGCAATTTGCCAACGATGTGGGGTATCTCATAACGGACTTTCTCTATTCTTCTACCTTTGGTGCCTGGCCACAAGGCCTTAAACTGTTCTTCTGTAATCTCGACCTCTAATTCAATCCTTCTCTTCCCACGCCCACTTTTTACGGTCTCAAAATATCTGGTTCCCTTTGCCCTTAACCTCACTTCCGTCCCATCCTCCATAATCGCTAGATACCCTTGGTAAATTCTCTCTTGTGGATATTGGTCCAGATTGTTAGGTAGTGATTCAACTAGGAATTTCCTTTCAATTTCCTCGGGCACTGCCTACTCCTTCGAATTTCTGAATTTTTGTTCCACGACGCACTGCCGAGTTTACCAATAGCATAAAAA
>JALLOL010000257.1 GCA_027717875.1 Acidobacteria bacterium AH-259-L09
CCACTACATCAACAGCGGTTTGCCCGTGGTCCTCTCTCCCGACGATCCGGGCATTATGCGACACACGTTCTCTTATGATTTCTACACGGCGTTCATGGCATGGGGGCTTGACTTGAAAGGCCTCAAGCAGTTGGCCATGAACTCGCTTCTGTACTCGGCGATGGAACCGGAGGAAAAAGAAAGAGCCTTGCTTTCCTGGCGGAAGAAATGGGCGGAGTTCGTCACGTGGCTGAACGAGCACATCGATCCACAAGTTTCGCCCCTTCGTCTGTAGGCCCACATCACATATTCGGCAACTCGCCTCCTGTTGCAGTATAGAAAAACCGGATCGCCACGAGTTCCCTTTCCAGATGGCCGGCAGATACCGATTGTTTATCACGCTGTAAAGCTCACCGATTAAAGGACTTGCGCAAGGTTTATGGCAGGTAGAATGGATCCATCTATTCTACCGAAAAGTATATACGGCCATCAGTTGATATTGCCTTGTAACTTCACAAAGACTTAGCATTTAGCAAGATCCCGCACACAACTAAAAAGAGACACTGTGGTGGGCGACTCTCACTGGGGGGCCGCTTGGAGGGCCCCCTGCGGCGGATGAATTTGGAGCCGTAAGAATCAGCAAGTCGGGGCAACGGCAGAGCATTGCCTATCTTTTGGACTACACAAGCTCTACTATACGAGCGACTTAGAAGGGGGAGCATGTTCGTTGGGCATTACGGTCCAAGTCTTCTAGCCAAGAGTGTCGATAAGACTGTACCACTGTGGCTTCTGTTCATTGCGGTCCAATTCGTCGATGTGCTCTGGGCCCTTTTTGTCCTTATGGGGATTGAGAGGGTAAGGATTGTACCTGGCTTTACAGCCAGTAACGCTCTAGATCTTTATTACATGCCGTACACCCACAGCCTGGTAGGGGCATTGGCGTGGTCGATCCTCGCCTATGCGGCGTATCGGCTCGTTCCGAAGTTCCGGGGTTCCGGCGTAGCTGCCGTTCTTGTCGGAGCGGCCGTTTTCTCGCATTGGGTACTGGATCTGCTGGTGCACAAGCCCGACCTCCCCCTGTATGACAACACCTACAAAGTGGGCTTTGGGCTTTGGGATTATCCTGTTGTGGCTCTTACCTTGGAGGCTGCGCTCTTTTTTGGTGGCCTAGTTCTTTACTTGCGCGTGAGCAGTCCTACGTCTGGCTTAGGTCGGTATGGCATGGTTGTTTTTGGTCTTGTCATGTTCAGCATTCAGACTGTGGCTTTGTTGGGTCCCCCACCTCCATCGGACAAAGTAGGAGCACTGATGGGGTTGAGCCTGTACATCGTTTTTGCTGGGGCTGCTTGCTGGTTGGAGAGTAAGAGAATTTAGCTCTTTCGTGAGCCGTTCCGTTGCAGCAGCCGGGATGCAGCTCATACAAACCAGTCAGCATGTATAGAGGCAAATCCATGTGGCAATACTTGGAAGAAGTCGGTAACTTCTCCCAATACTTCAACTCCATTTCCTGAGGCCTGAGCATAAGGTCGACGGTGTGAGGTTGGTGTTGTGGCTCCGAGGCAAACCGCCGCTGGATGCCGAGGCGATCTATTGGTACTATCCGCATTATCACGATCACGGGACGCAGTGGAGACCGGGAGCGGCGGTGCCCGCTGGGCGACTGGAAACTGCGAAAATGCCCATGTTGAACTCGAGGTTCGTTCCCGGCATTAAGAGGCTCAAGTACTGGTAGCCTCGGAGAGACCACAAAGGTCCCGGAGGAGAAAAAAGATGATGAACCGACGACATTTCACCATGACCGTGCTGGGAGTCGGAGCGGGAGCCCTTTCCGCCTCGGGCCAACCCAGGGCGGTCGTACAGTCCGGGTCGCTGAAGCAGAGAGTCCACGCACGCCAACCGATCCGAATCGCTTCAGCGCCCACCAACTCCGATCGGAGCCGACTCCAAGAAATTCTGAAGCGTGGCCCCGTAGACCTCTTCCACGCGGACGGTCAGCACGCGCCCCTGAACGAACGGGAACTACTCAATTTCTGCACCATAGCGGAAGAACTCGGAGTCGGCGTCAGACTCCGCATCAAGCATCCCCGACAGGCCTTTCTGCTGGGTAACTACGCGGACCTCGGCCCGCTGGCGATCCTAGTACCGCTGGTCGAGGATGAACAGACGGTGAGGGAGGCCATCAACGCCTTTTACTTCCCGCCTCTCGGCCGAAGGAGCTGGGGTTCAGTAGTGGGATTCAAAAAAAAGGAACGTCCGGATCGCCTTGAATACGCCCAGTGGTGGAACGCCAACGCGATCCTGTGTTTGCAGATCGAGAGCCTTCGGGCAGCGCTCAACGTCAGAAATCTCGTCAAGCCCGGCGTGGACTGGATCCTTTTCGGACCCGCGGATCTGAGTTTTGATCTCGAGCTGCATTCCCACAGTCCGTTCAAGACCGTAGGTGAGTGCGCTGACTACGTCGCTGAACAGCTGAAGGGTGTTGACGTGCGTGTTGCCGGCCGTAACCAGAACGTAAACGGCATAAGCGTGCACCACGCCAAACCGGCATAAAGCTCCCTCTTCAGCCGGCGTTCAGGCGGACCCCCGAAGTCCTATTCACGGAAGGTGACTATTTTCCGGTCGCAGCGAGAAGGCATCGAGCGGAGATTTGGCTCTCCATCGTCAACTACGGCGAAGTCTTATATGTCACAGAGCGTGTGCGGGGTCTTGAGGTGGTGCACAAAGTCATCACCGCCATTGATCAATTACCGATTCAAACCAGGGATAGCGATCGAGAGATTACCTTTGCGGCCGCACACGTGAAGGCCCACTATGCCATTTCCTACGCTGACGCCTTTGCAGTGGCTCTGGCACAGCTTCGACATGGAACAATTGTTACAGGTGATCCTGAATTCGAAAAAGTGGAGAAGCTTGTTTCAATTGAGTGGTTGTCAGATTGAGACCTTTCACAAGGAAAGATTCCAAGTAACGCCCTGAGCTCGGCGCCTGGATATCAAGCAATCCTTGGTGCTGACTGGGGGTGACTCTCCTTACGTATGTTAAGAAGAATGGCCCCATATATCTGTTGACTTTCCATATACGGCCATCAGTTGACATTGCCTTCTAACTCACCAGAGCGGGTGCCAATTGAAGCCAGGCCCTTCCTTCTTGAAGTTTCAGGCCAAAGTGAGCTTCGTTGTAGAACATGTATATTGGTCGTGGAAGGCTTGAATCTTTTCGACTTCAACGGGACAGCGCGTGTGACCGATCGGTGCAATTAGCTCGCAGGTCGCAAACTTGGTACAGGCCCTATTGTAGTGGTTTTCCCAGCTTCTAAATCTCTTCTCCTCCTCGTCGTTTTCCCACGGATACCGGTTGGGAGGGATGCGTGTGCCGCAGCGCCATGGCTTAAGAAAAGATTGGCCTTCATGGCCCGTGTTGGTCTGTTGGCGCCGGACGAGCAGAACCCGCTTGGCTACCGATTGAGGGAACCCTATGACCGCTGGGGAGGTCCTCTTCGCTATAACTTCCATACCATCACCATCGGACATGACGATGCTTTCGATGTCTGGTGAAGTCGGCAGCTTCCGATCCATGATTTTTTGGAGAAACTGAAAAAACCGCTGAGATCCCGACTGTTCGACGGGGAGAAGGATTGCATCTTGGAAAAGCAGGACATCCGCTGTCCACGGCAGCAAGTTATTAGACAGCGGAAGCTCACTTCTTCTTCTGATTACCTCTCAGTTTCCCCTCCCATCGGTCACTTTTGGAGTTTCACCCCATAATTTGAACGAAGTGTGGGGCACCTGCGTC
>JALLOL010000250.1 GCA_027717875.1 Acidobacteria bacterium AH-259-L09
AATCAGAGGAGGCCATCCGCTTCCGATCGAGCCTAGTTCCACCTTACCTCCGGCGCAGCAAGAGCGTCGAGGATCTTTTGCCACTGCTCTATTTGAAAGGCATCTCTACAGGGGATTTCAGGCAAGCGTTGAGCGCACTCCTGGGGCCAGATGCGCCTGGGCTTTCAGCGAAGACGATCAGCCGACTCAAACAGAAATGGATGCAGGATACGAGAAGTGGAGACAGCGAGACCTTTCTAAGAAGCGCTACGTCTATTGGTGGGCCGACGGAATCTACTGTAATGTTCGTTTTGATGAACGGCCGGCTTTGTCTTCTGGTACTGATCGGGGCCCGTGCCGATGGAAAAAAGGAGCTGATTGCCGTCGAAGATGGCTACAGGGAGAGCGAACAGTCCTGGTGGGAGTTGCTGCGTGATCTGTATTCCCGTGGCTTGACGATAGAGCCGAAGTTGGCCATCGGTGACGGAGCACTCGGTTTCTGGAAGGCTCTGGCCAAGGTCTTCGGCAATACCCGCCGGCAACGTTGCTGGATGCACAAGACGGGCAATGTGCTCAACTATCTGCCCAAAGCCGTGCAGCCCAAGGCCAAGAAGGCACTGCACCCAGAACTCAGTAAAACGGCAGTAGAACGCCGAAATCGCCGGGCAACAATCGCAAGTTGAATTCCCACTTTTCCGCCAAGCCGGAGGCTTTCGGGGCAGTAAGGTAGACTCCTCCTGGCATGAAACATAAGAACGAAACCGGAGGAGCTACCCTCGAACAGAGACCCTATTTACAACAAATCCTGGGCACAGACAAGAGGAATCCTGTCTTCACCGTTTTCCGGGACGCGAAGGGGGAACAACTGCACGTCTACTACGGCGCTCAACTCCTGGAGATCGTGCGGGCCGATAAGGAGGACCCCGAATTCAAACTGCTGGTGGCGCGGCTGTACAACGCCGGCATCAAGGCCAAGAGCTTAGAGAAAGAATTCGGGATCGCTCGCAAGACCATGAAAAGGTGGGGCGACGCGCTGAAAAGCGGTGATGCGGACCAACTGCTGCAAGCTCTGCGTGGCCGTGGTGGCCACCGCAAACTGACTCCCGAAATCGAGTCCTATGTGCGGATGCGTTTCGGGTCGATCTATGGCGAAACCCGCTATGCGTACAGCCAGCGCGTTCGGCAGGAGCTCAAGAAAGTGTTCGGTGTGAGTATCTCGGCGGAGACGCTTCGCCCCTTGCTCAAAGAACTGAAGCAACAGGCTGCAGAGCCCCTAGAGCCGAATTGGGGCAATTCCGATGCGCCGAAACGGGAGAACCCTGGCGATTCGGAGCTGGCGCATGGAGAGCCACCGGCGGCGCAAGCTCTTGAGTGTGAGCCGGTTCTGTGCCAGGAGGCTGATACGCTGGGGCCGGACAATCGCCAGGAGTCTCCCGTTTTTGCACAACCAACCGACGGGGCCGCGAGATTATGCCATCACGCCGGGGTCCTCATCTTCAACGCCGTGCTTGTACGGGTAGAGCAATCGGTCGGGCAGGGCGGATGGTTGCTCAAGCAGTGGCTGGCCACGATCCTATTGGGAGCGGTCAATATCGAACAAACCAAGCTGCTGGACTTGTGCGATCTGACGTTCCTGTTGGGCAAGACCCTGTCCTCGCTGCGGCCTCAGCGACTGCAACTGACCCAATTGGCTTCGCCTGAAAACGTGCACCAACTGCTACGGTTGAATGCGGATGGGGTCGATCTTGATGCCTGGAACGACTTCTACTACGATCCCCACAGCAAGCACTACACGGGCATGCAGAAGGTGCTCAAGGGGTGGTGTGCAGTGGTTCGCGGCGTGGGTAAGGCCCTGTACATGGACTTCATTCACACAGCCGGCGGCCATCCGGTCTACATCGAACACCTGGACAACTATGAGGATCTACGCGCTCGATTCTACAAAATCACCGAGGAGTTTCGGACCCTGGTGGGCATCGACCATTGGCGCGTCCTGAGCTTGGTGCTCGATCGAGGCATCTACAGCTTAGACGTGTTCCATCAGATCATCGAAAGCGAGAACTACCATCTGATCACGTGGCAGAAGGGCTACCAGGCGGTGCCGTGGCGGGAGCAACAGATCACGGGCCGGTTCCTGCTGCAGCGGCCGCGCAACAACTGCACAGACCTGCGAACGTACCGTTTTGAGTACATCGACCGCGCCTGGCCACGAGACGAGCGCATGCGACAACTGCGCGTGCAGGCCACCAATCCACGGGGGCAAGCTGTGCAGGTGGGGATTTTGACCGACGATCGCCACCGCCAGGCACCAGAAATCATCACCCTGATCTTCAACCGGTGGATTCAGGAAAACGACTTCAAATACCTGGAGCACCACTTCGGCATCAACCAGATCACCAGCTACGCGAGCACGGCCTACAAGCGACTCCAAGACAACGTGGAACAAAGGCAAATGAAAAGCGGCCAATACAAGGCCCTGGAGCAAGAGCGTCAGGCCGTGCGAACTCAACTGAAGAAGCTTCTACTGCAAGAGCATCAGCGTCCGGGGAAGAATGTGAACCGCCAAAAGCGCATTGCCGAGCTCGACCGCCGGCATGACGAAATCCAGCATCGGATGGCCCAGACCGAAAAGGAAGTCTCCCGGCTCGAATATCTCATCGAGCAGGAGCATGTCCGGCTCGACACGCGGAACAAGAAGCTGATGGACGTGCTCAAGCTCATTGGGCGCAATGCCTTCTACGAGGCCCTCGAGCCGTTCAAGAAGCTCTACGACAACTACAGGGATGATCACGTCCTGTTTCGGAATCTCACCCAGGCACACGGCGTCCTCATCGAACGCGCCGCCGAGGTAGAAGTGGTTCTGTACCCGACACCCAACTATTCGCGGAAGCTGAGGAGAATCGTCAGTAGATTCTTGGAGCAGCTCAACGCCACCACCCCTTTACTGCCCGATGGCTCCGGCCGATGTATCCGCTTCCGCCTCGCCGATAAAACGGGAATTCAACTTGCGATTGTGCAGGCGTGACGCCACGCGATTTACTGAGGTCTGGCACCAGATCTGGATGGCTGAGACTCGGGAGGATGCCCATCGGGCCTTTGATGAGTTCATTGCCTCCTATGAGCTGAAATTTCCAAAAGCCACGGCTTGCCTGGCGAAGGATCGGAAGGAGCTCCTGGCCTTCTACGATTTCCCGGCCGAGCATCGGCCCCATCTGAGGACGACCAATCCCATTGAGTCGACGTTTGCCACCGTGAAGTTACGGACGGCCAAGACTCGAGGCTGTTTATCCCGGCAAACAATGCTCACTATGGTCTTCAAGCTTTGCCGAAGTGCGGAGAAACGATGGCGCCGGCTACAAGGGTACCGGCGCTTGGGTGAGGTCATCGAAAACGTGAAATTCATCAACGGAATCCGGGATGGCGAGGTCGCGGCTTGACTATGGCTGTGATTGTACAGTCCGTATAAAAGCTGATGTCCCTTAGCACAACTAGTCAGATAACGCATTGCGGCTCACACACATGGCTGCTGCTGACGACGACATCGCCCGCTGGGGTTGAGAGCGGTTGTTGTTCGAACGACCTTTAAGGCGTAAAGACCTGGTTCGCGCCCTTCTGCGCCGCCAGCTTCTCGAAAGCCTTGACGATATTGTCACGCCGTGCGAACAGCGCATCGAGCGCGCCAGCGCCGACGAGGTCGCCAATTGCACGTTGGACTGTTGCCTTGTCGAGCCCCTTAATGCGATCGAAGAAGGGCCGATCGATCTGGTTCAGTTTCGTGCCGATCTCGTACGGCTGGGCCAGCGTGTTGGTGAAGGCGCGTGAATGATCGAGCACGATGAGGTTCCAGTGTGGATCGACGATCGGGCTGCCTTCGAGTGAGTCGAGGTTGGCCACAA
>JALLOL010000251.1 GCA_027717875.1 Acidobacteria bacterium AH-259-L09
TGAAACCCAGGCATTTATGGAACCCAAGGCCAGTAACCACACCGTGGCCTGCAAGGCCGTTGGCCACCTGTGCCCTTTTCTCTGTTTTTGGTTCTTCATGATGGTATCTCCCAATTCAAGTTAATTTCTGGTTCACTGGAGTTCGCAAAATCCTCGAGTTCATGATGGTGCACCGTGACTACGCGACAGAGATCCGCGACACACACAGGATCTTCTGGATGAGGCTGCGTGCCGCATACGTGGCAGCAGATTTTGAAAAGCTTCATTAATAGGCTTCCCGCTGCTAACTGAGGTATCTCGGCGAGCCACTTGCACTTCATTGGGGACATACACCTCACTCATTGGAACTTAGTTGAGGCAGGAAGTTCTCCATCACCCACAGCTCGTCCACCGTCTTCGAGCCCCTGAAGGCGATCTGTCGGCCGTCGGGATGAACACGCACCATGCTCGGCCCCTCAATTTCCAACTCCAGCCTTTGGGGTTTTCCACCTCGGGCGGAGATTCGCCAAAGCGCGGTTGTCCGTTGACCATGCTCGCCCTGGCGCTGAGCGAAGCGCCCGAAAAGCAGATGTTCTCCGTCCGGCGTCCACGCAAGCACACCACGATCCAGGTAGTCCGGTTCCTGCACGCTGAAGAGTTCTTGGGGCTCGCCGCCCGTGGCTGGCATCACCTTCAAAGTTGTGGGCCTATTCTGGGGAGAGAGGAGAGCCAAGCGCCGGCCATCAGGCGAGATCGCCAGACCGAAAGGGTACGAGGCTTGGTCCACGCTAGAAAGCGCCGTCTCCTGGCCTGTTTCTAGATTTCGCCTCATGATCTTGGTACTCCGCGCCGCCCCGTCAGAGATCGCATAGAGGATTTCCTTTCCGTCGGGAAACCAAGCTGCGGGGAAAGGATACAGACCAGGGCGGGGCATCCGCACAATGGGGATGAGATTGCCCGTTTGAGCATCCATCTGGCCAAGTCGGAATCGACGGTCCTCGCCTCGCGTACCGACCAAAAGGGAGCGACCATCAGGAGACCAGCGTGGAAAACCGAGTAATTGGCGGATATAGCGTTCCTCACGGGTCTCTACATCACAAATTGCAATGAAGTGTGAACCCCTCTTTGGTGAAAGCCTGTCTGATCGGATCACGTACGCCAGATACCTTCCATCCGGTGACCAGTCCGGCAGAGCGCTTCTACCCACAAAGCGCTGGGAGATCCGTCTTGGAGGAACCAGAACCTCGCCCGTTGTGGGATCAAGTGTAGCCACATACACATCCCCCCTGAAAGCCCGGAACCTATAATAGAAAGAGCCTTTCAGGGTCAGTCCCCTCCCGCGAATGTCCCCTATATTGTTTTTGACCAATTGGGGAGAACCCTGGGGTTTCCCGCCGGCGACCCGAATCGCCCAGAGATCCCCGGCGTCGCTTCCTGTTCGGTCGCTCCAGAAGAGGAGACTTTTCCCATCGGATGTCCACTCGAGGACTTTGTCGTCACCGGGGTGTTCGATCAGGGGAGTCTCTCGACTCCCGTCAGTGGCCAGTAAGAAAACATCGTGGTTTTTGCTGGCTTGAAAGTTGTACGCAATATATTGGCCGTCCGGCGAAAGACGCACCTGCGGCTGCGACCACCCGAGCGACTTCAGAACGCGCAGGGAGCCATCCTCGACCGAGACCCAGCCAATTCGCCAGGAATTGTCCCTCAGGCTGATCCCCACTAGAATGTCTTTACCGTCCGGCGACCAACCCCAAGGCGAAATCAGAAGAATTTCACTATTGCGATAGAGAAGACGCTCGCCAGAGCCGTCGATGCCCATGATGCGCAGCTCATCGAAGCCCTCCTTGTTTCGCCACCCGTAGGCGATTTGCTTGCCATCGGGTGAGAAGGTGGAATATTTAGCACGGCTGCGCGGGAGCCTTTCGAACCCGTTGCGACCGCCCCCCTTTTTCAGTCGGCGGTTTTCCCCGGTGGTCAGATCGCGGAGGGCCAGGTCACCACTCTCACGATCGCGGAAGCCAATGTAGCGGCCGTCCGGGGAAACCCTACCTAAATACCTGAAGCCGGTCCAGATGCGGCGGACCACCATTTGCGACTTGTTGGCAGAAGCTCTCGGCTGAGCTAATTTCTCGCGCGCCGCCTTCACAATCTCGGCGAGGGCAGGATCGCCGCCGTAACTCGAAACGATGTTTTCGTAGTGAGTTTCCGCCTCTTCCATCCGCCCCACCTTGGCCAGAAGGGCTGCCAGACGCAGTTCCGCCTTGGCCGCCACAACGCGATCGCCCTCAGGTGCCGCGACCACGCGGCGATACAGCTCAATCGCCGCTGCGGCATTCCCAACCGCCTCTTCCTCGTGAACCGCCTGCTGGTAGAGGCTCCTGCTCGTTTGACTCCCTTGCCAAACCCAGGCACTCATGGAGCCCAAAGCCAGCAGCCACACCGTAGCGTGCAAGCCCGTTGCCCACCTCTGCCCTTTTCTCTGTTTTTTGTTCTTCATGACTGTATCTCCCGCTTCATCGTGAATTCCGAAGGGATGGTGGCCGCTCTCAACCGCGGCTCCATTCCGATGGGCTGTGTCCGTTCTCAGAACGGACCCTACATCCACCAACGTCGGAATCCACCGTTCAATCTAAACTGAGCTCGAAAATAGCCTGCATGCCGGTCGGAGTTGTCAAGGAAATGTCAATAATTTGTCAATTCATTCTCACGGCACAAATTTGTATCCGACACCATGAACCGTCAGCAGGTGCACGGGACGTTGGGGGTCCGCTTCGATCTTCTGGCGAAGTCGATAAATAAAGGTGTCGACGGTCCGAGTGGTGGGATAGCAGTTGTAACCCCAGATCTCGTCCAAAAGGCTCTCGCGCGGAACCACCTCGTGCGGATGCTCGATGAGAAAGCGCAAAAGCACGACTTCTCGATCGGTGAGGGAAAAGCGCCGGGTTCCTCGAAAGACCGCATATTGCTTGAAATCCACCATACTCTCTCCGACGCGAACCTGCTCGCCGACGCCTTGCTGGGTGCTGCGGCGCAGCACCGCCTTGGTCCGTGCAATCAACTCGCGGACGCTAAAGGGCTTGGTGACATAATCGTCCGCTCCAATTTCCAGGCCCGCCACCCGGTCGGGTTCCTCACTGCGGGCCGTGAGCATAATGACGGGTGTGTGGATGTTCCGGGCCCGAAGCTCCCGGCACACCTCCATGCCGTCTTTCTTGGGAAGCATGAGGTCCAGAATGATGATGTCCGGCTGGCGGGAAAGGGCTAACTCGAGCCCCGCCTTGCCGTCAGAGGCCCAGACTACTTCAAATCCCTGGTGTTCGAACGCATCGCGCAGCCCATTCACCAGGCCCGGCTCATCCTCGATGATCAGGACCGTGCTCATGCCTCTGCCTCGATTTGCGAAAGGGGCAAGAGCACCGTAAAGATGCTGCCCTGTTTTGGTGAGCTTTCAACCAGGATCTCACCCTGATGTGCTTCCACGATGTGCCTGACTAAGGTAAGTCCGATCCCACTTCCGGCGACAGAGCGGGCAGAATTTTCGCTGGCTCGGTAGAACTTGTTGAAAATATGTCTCTGCTGCTCCTCGGACATTCCAATACCGGTGTCGGCCACCTGGATCTTCCCTCGAGCTGCGTTGACGCTGAGGGAAACTTCGACGCGCCGCTCACCGTCTCCGATATACTTCATGGCATTTGAGAACAAGTTAATCAGAACCTGCTCGATTGCCTCACAGTCGACATTGCTGTAAACGGGCTCCTTTGGCAAATCCTCAACGAGTTCAATGTCCACTTTCTCGAAGTGGAAGCGATACCTATTAAGGATCTCCTTGATAAGCTCGGACAGATCGGTGTTGACAAATTC
>JALLOL010000252.1 GCA_027717875.1 Acidobacteria bacterium AH-259-L09
GGGGAAAATGGGGTCACAGAATGCACGGAAGTTGACGGAATGGCACGGAAGCTTTGGGGGGTCACGGAATACACGGAATTTGACGGATCTACACGGAAAATTGGGGTCACGGGGGCCACGGAAGGCACGGAAAAAGATGGAACTGCACGGAAGACACGGAAAAGGACGGGGATCACGGGGGTCACGGAAGGCACGGAAATTGACGGAACTACACGGAAGCTCAGGGCTGGTAGTGAGTACCAGCTCGAAGAACATAAACTGTTTGTCGCTCTTCGTCGATCCGGTATACGATCCGGTCTTGGTAGCTGAGGCGAACCGACCAATATCCTTTCAGATCACCAGCAAGCTTCTTCCCCTCATAGGGACTTACGGCAACCTGATGGCGCAGGATGTTTTGAAGCTTGGCCCGCAATTTCGGGGTCAAGGTCTCGATGTCCTTTTGGGCTCGGCGGGAGATGTGAACCTTGTAGCGCTTAGTCGGCGCCACCACCAAACACTGCGTCTATCGACGATGTGCGCCCCGCCGCTATGTCTGCCTCCGCCTCGGCAAGGCTCTCCCTAAAGCCAGGAATAGAGAGCAGTTCCAAGGTCTCGAGCAACCCCTCATACTCCTCCTCCGCTAGCAGCACCACCTGCCCCTCGCGATGCTGGATGTGTACTGGCTGATGAGTGCGTAGCGCCTTCCGGATAAGCTTAAAAAGCTCTTTTCGGGCCGCCGTTGCTTTCACTACAGCCATCATTCCCCTTTCGAATTGAGTGTACATTTTTACGTACAGTTGTGTCAAATGTACCATTCAACACGGAAATCGGAGTCACGGAACACACGGAATTTCACGGAACTGCACGGGGCCACGGAAAACACGGAATGGCACGGATCTGCACGGAAGCAGCGGCGCTCACGCTCGCAATTGCTGAGAATTAAGGCTCATCAGAGACCAGGATCTCCTCCTCCTTTTGATTCTCATAATAAGTCCGAACCAAAGACACAATCTTCTCTGCGTTCTGCACAGCCTCTCGGGCCATTTCCTGGCCATAAAACTGATGGGGATATCCACTGGGCAAGCCGTTGGGATGGCGAGAAGGAATATAGTGCAGATCCAATTCCCTTGCCTCTTTCTGGACGCCCCCCAATTCCCTGACATGCCCTCCCGCCTCCTGCACCATCGCCACCAGGGAATGCGTCATGAGGGCCATCCGTCTGACACCCAGGTAATAGAGCAGAGACTTTAGAACTTTCTCCCCTGACTGTTGGGAAATTTAAGCCTTCGCGCCGGGCGATGCCAGCAACTCGGGCCCAGGACTTGGTTCGTCGGGTCGGCGTCAAGGATTGAACAGCAAAGGAGCCACGGGGATCACGGAAGACACGGAATTCACACGAAAAAGCACGGAAGCTTCGGGGGCCACGGGGGTCACGGGGGCCACCCCGCGCATCACACGGATTTAGATGGATTACTGGCCCGCGGAGACAAGCGGTGATGTTTATGGAGCATGAATTGATGCCGGCCTCCAGAAAAGGGGCCATCAAAGCCAAGCTGACGCAACGGCCGTATGAAATCCCGGCGTTTACACGGTGTCCACTGCCTCACGCGAGGGCTTCTTGTTGAGATCAATTTGTCCCATCACGGGCAAGGTGTGTCCAAGCTTGAGCCCGATGAGGATCCAGTCCTCCAAGGTCGATCGTAGCTCGCTCTCACACTCAGGTCGTGTTGCTCCAAAGGCCACCACTCCTTTACAAACGGGAATCCTGCCACCAAAGGTACCATCTTCCAACTTGTCATAGACCGCCTGCGCCATCGCCTCGTCCACATACTCACTCAGGATGTACCGCACGGTCATCAGCCACCTCCATTTGCTCCTGGTCAATTAAGCCACCTTCCAGGCTACCTCATTTTCTATTTCCGATGTCGCACTTGTCAAAGCGTCCCATCAACGTCGGTGCCTTTGTGGCGATTCTGTGGCACGCTGATCCTGGATGTCATCCCACAGATCACGCGGATTTTGGGGGTCACGGGAGCCACGGAAGTAAACGGATCTGCATGGAAACTACCCAAACCACCCCCAATTGCTTGACATCGTCCTGGAAAGGATATTATTCTGTATTTCGGATATTCTGATTTTTGGAATTTCTCAATTCGAGATTCCCATGGGGCAAGCTAAATCGCTTACCAAGCTGGTTCGAGCGCTACCTAAAGGACAGCTCACTCTACCTGTCGAGTTTCGTCGCCGTCTGAACATAGATGAGAAGACGATTCTAAGCCTTACCTTGAAGGGGTCAAAGATCGAGATTGTTCCCCTGCGTCCACTTCCCCAGGAAAAGACCCTGCGAGAATACGGTGACGACGAGATTAAGCGCTTCCTCAAAGAGGACAGGCTCGACCCCAAAACGGCAGAGAGGGTCCGCCGTCTCTTAGGCAAGCGTACATGAACCCAACCCCCCGCCTGTTCCTGGATGCCAGCGTGTTGATCGCGGCGGCCGGTTCGAAGAGCGGCGCTTCCGCTCTGATTCTTGAACTGTGCCGTCGCAGCAGAGCCAAGGCCATCAGCAGCCAGCTCGTTCTCCTTGAAGCCGAACGAAATATCCGGACAAAGCTTGTACGAGATGCCTTGCTCCGCTTTTACCAGGAAATCGCCACTGTCGATCTTGAGCTGCTTGAGCGACCCGCTGAGCATGAAATCGCCGTTCAAAGAGAGATTATTGATCCCAAACATGCGCACGTGCTTGCGGCCGCTGTAAAGGGAAACGTGGACTTCCTCCTAACCCTGGATCGCAAACACTTCATGTCCCACAAGGTCCTTCACGCTGGACTTCCATTCCGGATTTTGACCCCGGGTGCTGCACCGTCCGTCTTTACTTCTTAAAGTCCTGGAGCCATACAATTCGGTTCCTGCACGCTTTCTGCCGTGCAGCGACCCAGGCACCGGAGTGTCCTTCGTAAGAGTTCCTTCAACGGGACTTGATCAGAAACAATGATGCCGGCATGTTCTTTTCTCTCCTCCCGGTATTCCCGGTCGAGAAACAGGAAGTCTCGGATATTATGGGTGAGAATTGTTCTATCCAGACTTGCAGCGTGAGCCAGCTGCTCGCGGTCGCTCCTCCCTCCCCGGCCGATTTCCAGCACATGAACTGCGTCATAGCTTCTCTGGCGCAGAATATCCGCCAAAATCACTCTGACATCCTCGTCGAGGAGCAGAGAGATTCCGGCCATTAACCGGTTTGCCCTGCTCTCAACTTCTCCTCAGTCAGTGCGGCAAGCTCCCTGTCGATCTCTTGTTGATGATCGTAATAATAGGAGAGCGCGTCATGAGTTTGGGCCAATGTCAGGTGCGGAAACTCCTTCACCAACTCTTCCGGACTCAGACCCTGACGCAAAACGTAATTGACGATAGAGCGCACGGGAAATTTCGTTCCCTTGATAACAGGGCTTCCCCCACAGTACTCCTTATCGGAAACAATGTGAGGATGATCTGTCTTTCGAATAGCCTGTACCATTAATACTTTAGTTTATCAAGAAACCGCGGCGGCGCGGCGGACGCCACGGCAAGTTAGCCTGTCTTGGTTTCGTCGGGTCGGCGTCAAGGATTGAACAGCAAAGGAGCCACGGGGGTCACGGGAGTCACGGAAGGCACGGAAATTGACGGAATGGCACGGAAAATTGGGGTCACGGGGGTCACGGAAGACACGGAATTTTACGGATCTACACGGAATCTTTGGGGGACAGGGAAGGCACGGGGGCACGGAATGACACGGGGGGCACGGAAAGCACGGAATGATACGGAATTACACGGAATCTTTGGGGAGCGCGGATGGACGCGGAATTTTTAGCCCCCGAAAAAAGGTGA
>JALLOL010000253.1 GCA_027717875.1 Acidobacteria bacterium AH-259-L09
CGCACGGCCAGCGAGCTCGACGACTTGCCGATTCGCACGGGTCCCGGTCCCACCGTGTATCTGCGCGACGTTGGTTTCGCCGAGGATAGCACTGACATCCTGAGTGGCTACGCGCTGGCGAACGGTCGACGGACTGTCTACATCGCGGTTACTAAGCGCGCCGACGCCTCGGCGCTGGCGGTGGTTAACCGTGTCAAGGCTAACCTACCTCGAATGCAGGCCGCTGTACCGGACGATATCCAGGTCTCGTTCGAGTTCGATCAGTCCGGTTACGTCATCAGTGCGATCCGCGCGCTGGCCACTGAGGGCTTGCTGGGTGCTTTTTTGACTGGCCTGATGGTTCTGCTCTTCCTGCGAAGCGTTCGAAGTGCCCTTATTGTCGTTCTCACCATCCCGCTGGCGTTGCTGTCGGCCGTGGTCGCCCTATGGGGCGCTGGACAGACCATAAACCTCATGACCCTGGGCGGCTTGACGCTGGCCATCGGTGTGCTGGTCGATGAATCAACTGTGGCGATTGAAAATATCCATAAGCACGCGGCCGAAGGAAAGCCGGTGGCCCGCGCGGTCCTGGATGCCAGCGGCGAGGTGGCTGTGCCTCGCCTGTTGGCGATGCTTTGCGTCGTTGCGGTGTTCTTCCCGTCGTTTTTCATGGAAGGGGTCGCACAAGCTTTGTTTGTTCCGCTGGCGCTGGCGGTCGGATTCGCGATGGTCGCTTCTTACTTTCTGGCCAGCAGTTTCGTGCCGATCCTGTCCACCTGGTTGGCCCGGCAGGAGCCCAGGGCCGGTGCTCATGAAGCGGGTTTGTTTGAACGATTCCAGAGCGCCTACGAACGGCTGGCCCGTGTATTGGTACGATTTCGGTGGCCGGTGCTGGCCCTTTACGTCATCTCCTGCGGGTGGATCATCTATTCCATCGGCGGAGGCTTGGGTACCGAGATCTTTCCCAGCGTGGACACAGGTCAAATTCAGATGCGGCTTCGCGCACCGGCCGGCACGCGCGTCGAGCGCACCGAAGTGATCGCCCAGAAAGTGCTTGACGCTATCAATGAGGAGGCGGGTGCCCAAAACGTTGGCTTCTCACTGGGATTCGTGGGCGTTCAACCAACGAGCTACCCAATCAATACGATTTTCCTTTGGACCAGCGGGCCCCAAGAGGCGGTGCTGATGGTGGCCTTGAAGCCCGACTCGGGCGTTTCCACCGCCGCCCTGCAAGAGCGTCTCCGGGAGCGACTGCCCGCCATCGCGCCCGGCACTACGGTCACCTTTGAGGTCGCCGACCTAGTGAGTCAGGTGATGAGCTTCGGTGCTCCCACGCCTATCGAGGTGGCCATTGCCGGATCTGACCTGTCCACCAGCCAGGCGTTTGCTGAAAAGGTGCTGGCCGAGTTGAGAAGCATCCCGACGCTGCGTGATGTGAATTTTGGAGAGTCGCTTCAGTATCCAACCCTCGATGTGCGAGTAGATCGGAAACGAGCGGCACAATTGGGCCTGACAGTGCAGGACGTGGGCCGAGCCCTGGTGCCGGCGACCTCTTCCAGCCGATTTGTCCAGCCAAATTATTGGGCTGACCCAAACACGGGTATCGCCTACCAGGTTCAAGTCGAGGTGCCTCAGGCACGCATGAACTCCATCGAGGACGTGGCCAATATCCCGCTCGCACAGAACGGCGCCTCGCGACCGCTTGTTGGAGATGTGGCCAGCCTGTCCTACGGTTCGATCGTTGGAGAGTACCACCGCTACAATATGCAGCGGATGGTCACCATTAACGCCAACGTGGCGGGAGAAGACCTTGGCAATGCCGCACGGAAGGTGCTGGCCGCGCTGACGAGGGTGGGAGAACCTCCCCGGGGGGTCACCGTCAGTGTGCGGGGCCAGGTCGCCCCCATGCACCTGATGCTGGAGAACCTTCAGTTCGGGCTGGTTGTAACGGTCATAGCCGTATTTATCTTACTGGCGGCATATTTCCAGTCACTCCGGGTGGCCTTCGTGGTGCTGACTACGATCCCAGCGGTGATTGCAGGCGTCGCGGTTGCCTTGATGTTGACGGGAACGACACTAAATATCCAGTCGTTCATGGGCGCCATTATGGCGATTGGTGTGGCTGTGGCCAATTCGATCCTGCTGACCACGTTTGCCGACAGGTACAGAAGGGAGGGTATGCCGGCGGATGAGGCTGCCGTCAGCGCAGCGCAGAGCCGCCTACGGGCCATATTGATGACCGCCTCAGCCATGGTGGCAGCCATGATGCCGCTGGCTCTGGGAGCCGAGCAGACGGCGCCCCTGGGCCGGGCAGTGATCGGAGGTTTGGTGGCTGCGACGTTTGCAACCCTGTTGGTCTTGCCGGCGGTTTTCGCTCTCGTTGAGCGTCACAGTGCAACGGGAACGCCGTCGATTGATCCCGATGATCCAACAAGCCACTATTTTGATTCGAACGGGACAGAACCTCCGCCCGCGGGAGCATAGATGAGGGATGTGTTCGCCCATCCCGGAATAGCGCTTGACAACAACCAGCCTTCCCGTCGAAGGTCCCGGGCTGTATGCCGTTATTTGAGGCAAGGACCTCGTTAAGGAGAGTTCATGATTGGTTTGAAAAGGCGTTTTCTGTTTACATCCTGCCTGCTGGGATTCGGCATTGCCTCTGCCCAAACAGATTCCACGGTTTCCACCGACGTGGTCGAGGTGGTCGGAAAAATGCTGGAGAAGACCACGGTTCTACCCGGTGAACTCGTACCATTCCAAACCGTGGAGATCCACGCCAAGGTCACCGGATTTGTGGAATCGATCAGCGTCGATCGTGGCTCACGGGTGAAGAAAGGGCAGTTGCTGGCCACCATGACAGCCCCCGAGCTAGAGGCCCAGCGGGCAGAAGCACAGGCCCGCATCCCTGGTATTCAAGCGCAGCGTACCGAAGTTCAGGCCAAATTGGCGGGTGCCGAAAGCACCTATCAACGCCTGAAGGAGGCGTCCAAGACACCGGGCGTGGTGGCCGGCAACGATGTCATCCTGGCGGAGAAGGCGGTGGAGGCGTTGCGTGCCGCGGTCGAGGCACTCGACAAAAGCATTGCTGCGGCTGAAGCCGCCGTACGCTCGATCGAGGAAATCGAAAAGTATCTGCAAATCACCGCGCCTTTTGACGGAGTCATCACCGACCGCTACGCCCACGTGGGAACCCTGGTCGGACCCGTAACCGGCGGCGAGCGGATGCCGCTGGTCCGCATCGAACAGATCGACCACCTCCGGCTGGTGGTTCCCGTGCCCGAGGCCAACATTGGCAGTATCTTCAAAGGGACGAAGGTTGGATTTACGGTACCCGCTTATCCCGGCGAGACGTTCCACGGTGTGGTGGTCAGGCCTGCTCACTCCATCGATCTCAAAACCCGCACTATGCCCGTGGAATTGGATGTCAATAACTCTTCTGGCAGACTCGCCCCTGGCATGTATGTCGAGGTCAGCTGGCCTGTGCGGCGCCGCAAGCCCACATTGTTTGTCCCGCCATCTGCTATCAGGGTGACCACAGAGCGGATCTTCGTCATTCGAGTCAACAACGGCATGGCTGAGTGGGTCGATGTGCGGCGCGGCGAATCCGAAGGCAACCTGATCGAGGTGTTTGGTAATTTGAAAGTGGGTGACGCTGTGGTGCAGGCTGCCACCGACGAAATTCGGCCGGGAACGCGGGTGCAGCCGCGCCAGTAAGCCCGAAAGAGCAACAATGTAAATGTTGCTCCAGGATACACCTCGCCGGACGACCGCGAGAACTGCTAGAACTGACACTTTTCTCCAAAAAAATCTTAACCAGCATTTCTCACACCGAC
>JALLOL010000255.1 GCA_027717875.1 Acidobacteria bacterium AH-259-L09
CTTTTTATAGGCACTCACCGCCAGCTCATCACAGCGTTCGTTTTCAGGCTGTCCGGCATGACCCCGCACTAATTCGAAGCTGACCTGATGCTTTCGAACCAGCCTGTCCAATTCCTTCCACTGCCCTACGTTTTTGACGGGTTGATAGCCGCTTTGGGTTTTTCGTCTCCATCCCTGGCGTTTCCAGTTATGGACCCAGTCGGTGATACCTTGCTTAAGATAGGAGCTATCGGTCACCACATGCACACGCGTGGATCGTTTCAGGCGCCGCAGACCTTGGATCACCGCTCGCAGTTCCATCTGGTTGTTTGTGGTCAACATTTCCGCTCCGCTGGCTTGCATTGTTTTGCCGGTCGGCAAGTGGTCGAGAATGAAAGCCCAACCGCCAGGTCCAGGATTTCCGCTGCACGCGCCATCTGAGTATAAGACAACTTCCGCATCAGCAGGCACCCTCTTTTTCCGCCTCATGTGCATGGCCTCAAGACTTCAGGTGCGAATGATATACACACCTTACTGAAGAAGCCAAGCTTCGCGTGGGGCCGTAATTAGAGGGGAGGAGGTCAGATCTTGAGTTTTGAGTTTTTGGATCCAAAAACTCAAAACTCAAGGTCTGACCCCCTCCGGCCCCAATATATGCTAATGTTCTCGATGACAGGAGCAGATAATGCCGGAAACTGACAAGCTTACAATTTTGGAAGCGCTCAAAGAGCTTAGCCAGGACATCAAGGTATCATTCTGATAGAGGTTCAACACCATGGGTGATCACAGCAAGCCGATCCCCAGCGAGATCGCTCGAGCCAATGAGCAGGATATCCGGATCCTGTGGAAGGATGGGCATGAAAGTATCTATCCCGCGCGTTATCTGCGGCTGAAATGCCCCTGCGCCGGATGCGTGGATGAATGGAGCGGGCGAAGAGTGCTGAGGCAAAACGAAGTTCCGAAGGATGTTGCTCCCGCCTCCCTTGAATTAGTAGGTCGGTACGCTGTGAGAGTCTATTGGAATGATGGCCATTCCGACGGAATTTACACCTTTGAATTTCTCCGAGATCTGTGTCCCTGTAGTCAGTGTCGAATTTCGAATGACGAATAACGGCGAATATCAAATAATACAATTCACCATTCGACATTCGTCATTCGACATTCGTCATTCCTCGGGTTTCTTTAAGACGGAGAGATGGTCCCGATAGGATGAGCGGACCGAAATAAAATCCTTGTGCTCAAGCTTCAGTTCGCTGGTGATTTGGCGGATCTCCCGGTCTTCCACTGACGAGATGTTCTCGTCGCTGGAAGAAACGGCGAAGAGACATTCCAGTAGAGCCATCTTCTGCTCCCGGGTGGCTATCTTGTTGAACTCCCGGGTCACGAGATAGTTTTCGGTGTGTCCAAAGAGCACGTTCTGGGTTTTTGCCATCTGAACCACCATGATGGCCTGTTCCTCTGGCAGCTGGCCCAGCTTCATAACTATCCGCTCCATCTCACTCGTCTCTTCTTCACTGATCTCCAGGTCGGCATGAGCGACTCGGCCCAGGATGTAGGCGAAGCCAGCAATATATCGGGCTTGCTGTGAGTCCATTTCATCCAAGGCTTTGATGATCTTGCGCAAAGTCTCCGTCTGCGTGGGCAGACTGGGATCTGATCCCTTTTGCTGTTCCAGTCCGAGAAACTTGAGAATAGACATTCGAGCCGTGTGAGGGTGAGCTTACAGCACAGCCTGAAGAGGGTCAAGGAAACGAGAATACTCCAACAGAGCCACGACCGTGAGAGGGTGTCGCAAAAGGCTGCTCATTTCGGTTTCGGCTCGTAGGGGCGGGCCGCCGGGCCGCCCGAACCCGAGATTTGGCGCAGGATGAACAGCTCGGGCGAGCCACCGGCTCGTCCCTACAGGACTTTTGCGACAGCCTCGTGAGGGAGCGGTGGGGACTATATCTGTCCCGGCTTATTTCATCTGGCACGAGGGGTGAGAAGTCGATACAATGGCCCATCCATCATCAGGTGCCCGTCCTGCTTGAGTGAAATTCCCGAAACCAGCCGTTTTTGTTCCTCCTGCGGCGCCTCTCTCGAGTCGCTCTCCAGTGCACCCACAAAGGTAAGCATGGAAGCAGGTGCCCCTGCCCCGGCAGGAGAGAGATCTTCAAAGGAAATGGACTCCCCCGGTTCACTGCGGCGGTCGTCCGATTTCTTGGAGAAGACTTCTCGCGGACTGAGAAGATGTTGCAGGTTTTCGGCTTTTGAGCGTTGAGCTAATGAGCCATTGAGCTGTATGAGCTTTGAGCTATGGGCTATGAGCTGTTGAACTAATGGGCTCTGGATGCAAGTATTGCTCTAAAGAATTAGGGGGGAAACAAATTATGAACTGCAGCCTTAAGAAACGAATCGCTTCCTGCGGTCTTTCGCTTTCGCTCTTACTGACGCTGACGACCGTCGCGCGGGCGGACACGCAGACGAAGGGGGAAAAGGCCGACAAGGATTTGCCACTCATAGTCGGTGGTGAAGAAGCGCAGCCCGGAGCTTGGCCTTGGCAGGCCGCGCTGGTCCAGTCAGAATTTGTTGAATTCACAGCTCAGTTTTGCGGTGGCTCACTTATCAAACCGGACTTGGTCCTGACCGCGGCTCATTGCCTGTTTCAACAGGGGTCAGGCAAACGATTGAGCCCTTCCGAACTTGAAGTGGTCCTGGGGCGACACGCCCTGAGCTCCTCTGAGGGCGAGCGTATTGCAGTCACGGCCGTCATTCCTCATCCTAACTTTAACCTGCTACCCAACGATTCCGATGTAGCCGTTTTGCGCCTGGCCACGCCTTCGACGCAAACGCCGATCACGCTGATCGGTCCGGGACAAGAAGAGCTGGTCGCTCCCGGGCTGGTGGCGACGGTCACTGGCTGGGGCCTTCTAGAGGACGGAGGAGATGGATCGGACACTTTGCAGCAGGTTTCCGTCCCTATCGTCTCTAACGACACCTGTGAAGAAGTGGCTGGTGGGGACATTACGGAGAACATGCTTTGTTTGGGCTCCGAGGAGGCCGGTAAAG
The DNA here is from genome assembly GCA_027717875.1 of Acidobacteria bacterium AH-259-L09. The sequence continues at coordinate 3,028 of JALLOL010000255.1, forward strand.
GTTCCTGCCAGGGAGACAGCGGCGGACCGCTGGTGGTACCCAACGCTCAAGGGGACGGTTTTGTTCAGGTGGGCATCGTCAGCTTTGGCGGACAGTGCGGAGCACCCGGCGTCTCCGGAGTCTTTACACGGGTGTCCAAGTTCCTGGACTGGATTGAGGATCCTTTCAGCGACCAAATCTACTTCGCCCAGTTTGGAAACGGCGCTGGCCTGCAGTCCGACGTAGTGCTTGTTAATGTGTCCTCGACCTTGCCGGCTGTGGGCAACATCATTTTTCGGGATTTCACCGGAAACCGGCTCAGCGACGATATCGTCTCCGCCCGGGGTTCAGCCCAGATTTCCGGTTCTCGCTTTACCTTACCGTCCGGAGGAATGATTACGCTTTCCAGCAGCGGATTAGGCGATCTCATTTCAGGTTCGGCGACGGTGACCTCGGAATCCCGCATTTCCGCTGTTATTCGCTTTCGTATATCCGGTGTCGGGATTACAGGGGTTGGTTCAAGTGAACGCCACCGCGCAGTGATTGCGCCGGCCCGCCGCCAAGGCGACCTGAGTACCGGTGTGGCCATCCGAAATACCCAAGATGAAGCGATCACCGTTAGCCTTACCTTGAAAGACCCGTCCGGTCAGGTGGTGGAAAACGGCAGCACGCAACGGACAATTCCGGGCCAGGGACGAGAGGCGCTCTTTATTCAAGAGATCTTTCCAGGCGCTGACACTTCAGATTTCGAGGGAACCATCTCGGTCGAAGCCGAGAGCGGCAGAATCGC
>JALLOL010000256.1 GCA_027717875.1 Acidobacteria bacterium AH-259-L09
ATTTGGGCTTAATTCTTTGAATACAAAAGCCCTCTGACACTTTGTTCAGGGAAAGCGGATCAGGAGGTCTGATTTTGGACACTGCACTCGCCGCCACTTTGCACCACCATAAAATCTCACACTTGCTGACGGCAAATGTCTCAGACTTTGCCGTGTTTCCGTTCCTAACCGCATTGAATCCCTCCTCTCGCCCGTGAGATGCGGCCCTCAAAACTTGTGGCGGTTTGTCCCTTCCAGTGATACTGTCCTCAATAAAGTAAAGTCCAAAGCTTGAATTTTAACGGAGGTGCTACTATGAAAAGCGATCCTTTACTTCCAAAAAACACAGGGCGGAGAGAATTTCTCAAAACCAGCGCTGGTCTGGCTGCGGCGGCGGCCTTCTCACCCTTATCACTTATGGGCCAAACCGCGAAACAAGAAGCCTCGGAAAAAACGGTTGGTATTCAAGTTGGCAGCGTTTCCTTTCTTGATGAGGGTGTGGAGCAGGTGCTCGACATTTTGCAGGAGCGGGGGCAAGTGAACACGATCTTTTTGAATACCTTTGGCTGGGACCGGGGTCTAAACGGACGGCAGATTTATGGTCACCCATTTCCCGATCACGGCAAACAGGAATACGACCTCGACTTACAGGGTGGCAATTACGCCACTCCCCATCCGCAATTTTATGCGAACACGATTTTGAAAGACACGAAAGCACCTGATTACGGCGACCTCGATATCCTGGAGCTTGTTTTGCCCAAGGCGAAACAACGCCGCATGAAGGTCTATGCCGCCATTATCGATTCCTTTCGCGGATCGGTTCCCAATATTCAAAAATTGACAGAAGTGGACCTTTACGGCAACCGAGTGGGCGCCTTCTGCAACCTAAATCCCGAGTGGCGCAATTTTGTCATCGGTCTGATCGAGGACACTTGTAAATCCTATGACATCGACGGTGTCCTGTGGTTTGCCGAGCGAAACGGCCCACTGCTGAACGCCATTGGTGCCAGCCATTACGCCAGAATCAAGCCATCCGGAGCCACCTGTTTCTGTGAATTTCACGAGACGGAAGCGGAGGAATATGGCATCGATGTCCAACGCGCACGCCAGGGATACATGAAGTTAGAGCAGTTTGTGCGTCAGGCACTGGCCGGGAATCGCCCAAGTGACGGCTACTTTGTTGAATTCCTGCGACTGCTGCTGGAGTACCCGGAAATCCTGGCTTGGGAAAAGCTCTGGGTCAAGAGCAAGCTTCAGCTTTTCGGCGACGTCTATGGAGCTGCCAAAAGCAGTCGTCGAGCAGAGGTCTATGGGCAGCCCGAAAGGAGGCAACCCAGTCTACAAGTCGGCTTCCACGTCGCGCACGTCAATTCGTTCAATCCTCTCTACCGCGCGGAAAGAAGATATGAGGAAATCGCCCGCAACGCGGACTTCCTGAAAATCGTTGCCTATAACAACGCCGGCGGGCCTCGTTACGCGCGTTACATCAACAATCTCACTTCGACTCTCTTTCGCGACGTACCTCCGGAAGAACTGATGCGTTTTAACAACTATCTCCTCAACTACCAGGAAAAAAGTTACACAGAGGTTCCGACTGCCGGGCTTTCTTCAGACTACGTGGCCCGCGAAACCAAACGCGCCTTGGCCGGGGTGAAGGGACAATGTGAAATCTATCCCGGCATCGACGTCGACATTCCCACCGGCGAAGGTCAGAAGAAGACCACTCCGAATGATGTTTACGGCGCAACCATGGCGGCGCTAAAGGCGGAAGCTGACGGTGTGATCTTTTCCAGAAAATATTCTGAAATGAAGCTGGCCAATCTGTCCGGCGGCGGACGCGCCGTGAAAGAGTTTTTGCAATGATGTCCCAGGCTACTTGAAGGGTCTGTTGAATCCCTTCTTAAGCAATTCTTCCGCAGCGCCCTTGACTAAGCGTTCCTCAAGGTCGGTCCTGGGTGAGTCGTAGGCCTGTCCCGGTCAAAACCCTGTAGCGCCGTTGAGAACTGAAGCCTATTCGACAGTCCAAGAAATTAGAATATTCATTCAAGAGCTCGGTTGCACGTTTGTAAAAACCGGTGAGCGTCGGTACAGAAACCTCGACCGCAGAACCTCTCCAGAATAAGTTTATGGCCCATGGGTGAAGTATTTTGAATGAGGTAACGGGTCTTGCCGTCGTCCAATTGGATGACGATCAGAGCGCTCCTGACGGCATGTGGTGCGAACTGATAACCGAGCTTGCGCTTCCGTTCAAGCGCCCGGGCCGTTATGGCAAAACGGTTGTCGGGGCTGAAGGTGGTATTGTGTCGTGGAAGCTGGATGTGCTTTTCCCGCAGGCGGCAGATTTCTCGCTCTCGCAGGGTTTCCAAATCGAGAACCCTGAACGAATGGGTGTGGTCAAAGAAGCCTGCCGAGATGCCCGGGCTCTTCCCTGGCTTGATTCGCTCTGGCAAGACCTCTGCTACGCCTTTCGAATTTGTCCAGAATGCGATAATGCGGGATCGCCTTGCGAATCGTGTCGTTACAGATTGACACCAGTTACTGCAGTTGAATCTCCAGAAAAATGTTGTTACGTTGAGATTCATTGGAGCTTTAGCAATGGAAGAAGAGAAGTTGTTGAGGCGTGTTACCGTGGACCCGAAGATCTTCGGCGGCAAACCGATCATCAGAGGCCGACGTCTGGCCGTGGAGCACGTTATTGGCATGTTGGCGGCGGGCGACACAGCAGAAACCATTCTTCGAGGATATGACTGGCTGGAGGCTGAGGACATCCAGGCATGCTTGGTCTATGCCCGAAGACTCGTCGGGCACGAACGCGTCGAGCCCATCCTCACTGAGCAGGACACTTGAAACTGCTTCTAGACACGTGCGTGTGGGGCGGAGCCCGTGAGCCACTCGAGGCCGCGGGTCATGACGTTGTGTGGGCGGGTGAATGGGCGGAAGACCCCGGTGATGAGGAGATCCTTGAGCGTGCTCACACCCAAGGTCGAATTCTGGTGACTCTCGACAAAGACTTCGGTGAACTCGCCATCGTTCGAGGTCGAGAACATTGCGGCATCGTAAGATTGGTGAATTTGCCTACCAGACGGCAGGGATTGGTTTGTCTACGAATACTGGAGCTTCACGGGAAAGAACTGGAGTCGGGAGCGGTCATCACGGCTGAATCGAGCAGGCTCAGGATCCGGCCTTCCAATGACGCGGAATAGAAGTTTTATAGACAGGCCCGAAATCGGAGTTACTCCCCCGCCGGCACCAGCCGCTTGAGTTCTTCAGACCAGTTGAGGACGACCGTGATGGGTGAGGCCGCTGCCTCTTCTACGCGCGTGACAATCAGAAAACGCTCACCGTCGTCCGTCACCGCATAGTGATTTCTAAGGTCGAAGAGAGCACTCTCACCGTAACGCGTCTCGAAGAGAGCCTCGGGAATCCCGGCTTCGAAGGTGAAAGAATCGGTCCTCACCTCCAGGGCCATGATTTTCAGGACCGGGTTCAACCCGGTCAGCTCTACCGGCTTGGCGTAGAATAGCTCCTTCCCATCTGCGCGCCAGCTAGGTTGCAAGCCTCCGCTTGTCGAAATCTGCCACTTGCCGCCCGGTCCCGGAAAAGGTTGCACGTACACTTCGTAATTCCCCGACTCAGTCGAAACATAGGCAATCCACTGCCCGTCAGGAGAAAATTGGGCCTGGGGTTCGTGAAACTCCGTTTGCAGAAAGGGGATCGCCTTTTGATCTCCGAACATCGGTAATACCCATAAATCGGCTCTTGTCTTTGGATCGTTTTCTTGATAGAGGATAAACCGCCCATCCCGAGACCAGTC
>JALLOL010000265.1 GCA_027717875.1 Acidobacteria bacterium AH-259-L09
TTTTTAAGCGCCAGCTTGATCATGACTCTTTCGCACCTCCCAGTTCCAAAATCAGAATCCAGAAATCAGAATCCAGAATTCAGAATCCAGGTTCCAGGTTCCAGGTTCCAAGTTCCAGGTTCCAAGTTTGAGGCTCCAGTTTAAAGGTTACAGGTTGAAGGTTTGAAGATTTCCTTCTGGATTCTGACTTCTGGATTCTGGATTCTGACTCCTGACTCCTGGCTCCTGACCCCTGGCTCCTGACTCCTGGCTCAGTTGTCACTTGCTCTTGAGTAGCGACAAGACTTTCTGCTGAACGTCTTCCTCTGAGAATTCGAGTTTGACCCCCTTGTAAAGCTCCCATCGTTCTTCGTGCACTAGGCCTTCTCCGGGCTGCAGGAGCCGAAGAGGACCGACGGTTTCAAGTTCGAGCATCCGGGCATTGGTATAGACCTCAACCGAGGAGCCATAGTCCGGATAGTCCGCCCCTTCCGCGTATTGAAATCGTTTAACGAAAAGATAGGGCTCGAGGTAATAGGCGACCCAGTTATCGTTGTCATTTACTCCGATCTTGGTCGGCTCCTTGCCCGTCGATTGCCTGAGTAATACGTAGTCCTTTCCCCACAAGTATCTTGAATCACGCATATCCGTGTAAGGCCAGAGGGTAATAGTTCGATTTGGAAGCAAAAAATCTGCATGATAGCGCGCAGGCAAAGGGACAATAGCGAAACCTCCCTGCTCCATCATGGTCAAGGCCCAGGCGGCTAATCGAATGGCCCACAGATTTGAGTTCACCAATTGGTGCACAAGACGAACCTCGGCTCGTACAGGATCCAAGGTCACTTCGATACTCTTCTTAATACCAGTGCGAGGTTCAACTTTCTGCGTCAATCGAAGTCCATTTGTCATCTCTTGAACATCCACGGGAGCATTATCGGGCTCATAGGTTCTCACTTTATCCTCAGGGGAGTGCCACAGACGGTGCCCACCATAGATAATCCACTTATCGCCTCCCGTCTTGCCCGAATATTCATCAAAGATTCCAAAAAGATTCTGACCTCCTACAAAACCCAGGTGAATAATGCGAGGACCCACCTCGGAGGTGACGATCAATTCAATCCTCTCATTGCTTAGCCGATAACAATTGGACCAACCTCGGTAGCTGACCTTTTCAATTTTGGTTTGTGACATGAGTATCGGCGAATTCATGAGAAAAAGTACGAGAGCAGTGAAGACAGTTAAACGTTTCATAAGACATTCAGCTCCGTTTTGATCAAATCTACACAGCGCTCGAGTTCCTTGGGGCTGATATAAGCGTGACAGGAAAATCGAATAGTGGCCGGAACGGTTTCATCCCCGTCTTTGACAGTCAGCCAGATCTTGTGCTCTTGCCAGAGCCTGTTTGCTATTTCAGTGATCTTTTTGACCGGTAGCGCGACTTTGATCATTGCCGTTGACAGCTCCGGCGGAGGGCCGCTCAAGAACGCCACACCACCCACAGTTGAAATCTTCTCGCGAAGGAATCGGTTGAGATAGCGCATCCTCTGCGCCAAGCGCTGTTTACCAATCTTGTCATGAAAGTCCATAGCAGCCACCAAGCCTTCCAAGAGCGTTTGATTGGAGGTCCCAATATTGGTCAGCCGCTCGCAGCCCAATTCTTTCTTGTCCCAGGTTCCACTGGAAGTATGGGACCAGAGCTCCTCTGCCATCCCTTGCCGGCAGTAGAGAAGTCCGGTTCCCTTCGGCGCCAACAACCATTTGTGGGGACTGGTGGCATAGTAATCGCAGCCAATATCGTGCAAATCCAGGGCGATTTGACCAATGGCGTGAGCCCCATCCACCACACTGATGATTCCTTTGTCTGTGGACAGCCGACAAATTTTCTTCACAGGAAGTATTCCTCCAGTAACCGTTGTGATGTGACTCACGCTGATGACCCGGGTTCGCGGAGAGATGGCGTCGTTGAGCCGGTTCAGTATCTCATCGGGACTCGATGGAGGTTTGGGCAGGGTGAACTCCCGGACGACAATTCCGTAGCGCTTGGCTCGTTGATACCAAACGGATTTTCCACCAGGATGTTCTTCATCACTCATGAGCACCTCATCACCTGGTTTAAGATCAAGGCCGGTTCCCACCGTGTTCATACCTTCGGTTGCGTTGCGTGTGATCGCGATCTCTTCGGCTTTGGCCCCCACAAAGCGGGCAAACCTCTCTCGATACCCTAGGCTCGAACCATAGCCCCACCAGGGATAATCTCCTAGTTCCCGCCCCTGCAAGCTTTCACTCTCAAGCAGATGCCGGTGCATGGCTTCAATGACCGGCCAGGGCGAAACGCCAAGACTTCCGTTGTTTAAATAGGTCACACCCTCCGGCATGAGAAAGTACTGGCGAAACAACTCCCAGTAGTGCTCATCGTCCGGTGCAGCTGAAACCGGGAGACTAGGCAAAAGTTTGAAGGCCGTCAGACCTCCAGCCAGCCGTGTCAGCAACTCTCGACGATTCATAGACATTCTCCTTTTCAGAACTTTTTAAAAGGTGACAGAATGTAGGGATTTCGACGAAATCGCGGGAATAACTGCGCCCAATCTCGACATCGCTACCACCTCAATAGTAAAGTCTTTCATATGAGAAGAACAGTTTTAATTCTTTTGCTACTGATTCTAATGACGCCCCTGCTTGCGCCGCTGCTTGCCCAGTCCTCAATTGAGAGAAAAGTTCTGGAGACTATCCAGAAAATGATTCGACGGGACGGCCGAGTGATTTTTTCTGATCTGTACAACAGCGAGGAGTTCAACACGCAGGAAAAGGCCTTTCTGGGGCGTCTCTACGAGACCTTTTTCCGGGTGCCGGCCTTTCTAAAGTCGGAGTATGAAAGCAGCGGGAAAATTCCGACTCGTCAGGAAATTGCCGCCGGCTTGGGTATTAGTCCTCAAGCAGTGGATTTGTTGCTGACCGTGATCGAGTTGGACCCGCGCGTACCGCCCTTGTTCGAAAGAAACCCTCAAAGCAAGGAGATCGAATCGCTTAAGCTTGATAATATCGAGGCATTCATCAGAAGCCAGGGGACAGAAGTCAAGATAACCCAGTGGGAAGGGAACCCTCTTCCCGCATTTGAACTAATGAGTTTTCAAGGTAAGAAAATCAGTCACCAAGACTTAGCCGGAAAAAATCTTCTGATTTACTTTTGGTTTACGGGCTGTCCACCTTGCGTAAGGATCGCCCCAATTCTGGCTGATTTGGAACGCAGGTATTCTCGTTCCAATTTCCAGGTAATTGGTTTCAATGCCGACCGCATCCTTGGACTGGATACCACAGATCGCGAGAGGGAAGACTACCTCCGAAAGCATGAGTTGAATTTTGCAAACATTCACCTGGACCGGGCCACGCGAAAAGCCTTCGGAAATGTGAACGTGTTTCCCACGCTCTTCTTGGTTCGCACCGATGGCACTATTTTCCGACACCTAGTCAACTTCCAAAATCGTGAGACGCTGGAGCGAATCATCGCAGAATTGATCGGCGCGCACTGATTTCCTTTTTTGAGGTTCCAGGTTCCAAGTTTTAGGTTCTGGAACCCTGACGTGAGATGTAGAAATGATAGATCAGTGCGCCTCCGAGCACCGTCGCCAAAGCCATGCTCGATGCGACTGGAGCCCCCCTGATGGAAAAGACGAGAACCCAGCCACTCATACC
>JALLOL010000258.1 GCA_027717875.1 Acidobacteria bacterium AH-259-L09
AATGCGGGCTAACGGCCTGTAGCCTTTCCGAGCCATGATCAGTTATCATAAGTTGGTCGTGAAAAAATATTTGCAGTGGGCGTTGGTGAGCCTGATTTTTGTTTTCGGCTCCTCGCTGCTGTGGGCCAAATACAAGATCAGGGACATTCAGGTCAAACCGGCCGAACAGTACAGCGCTCATCAGGCTTTCCAGAACATAGTGATCGCCGCTCATCCCTGTGAGACGCAAGCCAAGACTCTAGAACTTTTTGACACTGACAAGCTTCGTAAAAAGGGGATCCTGCCGGTGTTGGTGGTCGTCGAAAACAACAATGATTTTGCCATTCGAATCCACGAAAGGGACATCTTTTTCGTGGATCAAGATGGAACCAACCTCCCCTCCATACCATACCCCGAAGTCCTGCTTCACATCACTTTGAAAAAGTCCCTTTCCGACTACTCCACCAGACCCGAATTGTTAGTTCGACAGGTCGTCGATAGAAAGATGATTATGGATTTTGAGCACAAGGCTTTTGGTGAAAAGCTCGTTGCTCCTGGTAGCTCCGATTATGGCGTGCTCTTTTTCTGGCTTCCGGAGGAGGGAGATCTTGCTGGGAGGCGGCTCTATATTCCAGAAATCTTGGACGTGACTAACGGGGCGCAGTTAATGTTTTTCGAGTTTGAGGTGGGAACAACAGAGAAGCGAAAATAGTCGATGCTCAAAGTGCCCATTGAGTTTGCAGAACATAAACTGGGAAACGGACTGCAAGTTCTGCTGCATCAGGACAATCGGACTCCCCTGGTTCACCTCAGCGTCCACTATCGAGTCGGATCCAGCTACGAGAAACCAGGCCTTTCCGGATTTGCCCATCTTTTCGAGCACATGATGTTTGAGGGGTCTGAGCATGTTGCCAAGAACGAGCATGGAAGCTACATCGATAACGCTGGGGGCCGCTGGAACGCCAGCACAAGCAAGGATCGAACGAACTATTACGAGACGGTCCCTTCGCATTATCTGGAGTTGGCTTTGTGGCTTGAGGCGGAGCGGATGCGATCGTTGAAGGTGACACAGGAGAATTTCGAGAATCAGCGTCAAACAGTCATTGAAGAAAAGAAGCAAAGTTATGACAATCGGCCCTACGGTTTGGCCTCTCTGAGATTTGAGGAGCTGGCCTACGAAAACTGGGCCTATGCACATCCTGTCATCGGCGCGGTGGAGGACCTTCAAAAAGCCACTTTGGAAGACGCAGCAAGGTTTCATCAGACCTACTATGGACCAGGCAATGCGACTTTGGTGCTTTCCGGGGATATCGATGCAGATGCACAAAAGAAGGTGGGAGACTATTTTGGCTCCATCTCGAATCGGACCAGTTCGCAGGTGCCTGCCCTACAGGAGCCCGAGCAAAGCGTGGAGAAGAAGGAGATGCTGAAGGATCCCCTGGCGATGTTGCCGGCGGTTTACCTGGGATATCATATGCCGGCCCTTGGCTCCCCGGAATACTATGCGCTGTCTGTACTTGCCCTTGTTGTGTCCAATGGAGAATCTTCGCGCTTCTACCGGAAGCTCATTTACAACAACAATTGGATCACGAATCTTTCAGTGGGTCCGAATCAATACAAGGGACCGGAGCTTTTCTACATTTGGTTTCAAGTTCAGAGTGAAGTTAATTTCAAACGGGTCTTGCAGGCAGTGGGCCAGGAGTTGGAGCGGCTTCGGGAGGAAAAGATTTTTGCCGAGGAGCTGGAGAAGGCAAAAAATCAGATCATGTTTCGCTTCGTCAGCCGACTGACCAGGGTTTCCCGTATCGGAGAGCTATTAGCTGATTACGCCCTCCTCTTTGAGGACCCCCAAATGATCAACCACGACCTGGATCGTTACCTGGCGGTAAGCGAGAACGATATCCTGGAAGCCGCACAGAAGGTGTTCCGTCCCGAAAATCGTACGTTGATGGTAGTGCAACCGGGGAACGGCTAGTGTGAGGAGTCAGGAGCAGAAAGTGAAAGCGCCAGCTTCCGGCACTGAGAAAAACGTCTTCTATCCGGAAATTCCCGAAAAGCGACTTTCCAACGGACTCAGAGTGCTGGTGGTTCGGGATGACCGTTTTCCCCGCCTGTCTGTGAAACTGGTTCTTTCGGTGGGACGTGTTTGCAACCCAGACGATAATCTAGCTCTGGTTTCCCTGGCTGTAGAACTGATCAAGAGCGGAACTCGTACTCGTTCTGCTTGTGACATTTCCGATCTCATGGATCAGTGGGCTATCCAATACGCCAGCGAAGTCCTGATGGAGCACGGTTGCATCTCCATGACATTTCTTGAAGACCACCTGGAGCCCGCATTGGAGCTTCTTTCCGATATCGTGCGTAACCCGAGCTTTCCCGAGCGAGAGTTAGAAAAACTAACGGTCCGGTGGAAAAGCCATCTGATTGCTCAGCGCTCCCAACCAAATTTTTTGGCCACCGAGCGCGCCTTTAAGACTCTTTATCCGGCCCATCCCTATTCCAAAGTGAGTATGACACCGGAGGATCTGGAAAGGGCCACAGCCGAGTCGGTTCTGAACACATATCGATGTCATTGCGTTCCTGCAAACGCCTATTTTCTGTTTGCTGGTCCGATAGATCTGGAAGAGGCCGCCGGGTTGGCTGAGCGTTTCCTAGGAGCTTGGGAAGGTCAGGAGGCGCCCTCCATCGACTATCCGCAGCCCGCTCAAATTGCCAGGCGATTGGTTTGTTTGGTCCATCGCCCCCATTCCGTCCAGTCACAAATTCTGCTCGGGAGCCGAACACTGCCCAAAGCACATCCCGATGCAATTGCCCTAAAAGTAGCGAACCAGGTCTTAGGTGGGAGTGGCAGCGCTCGTCTTTTTCTTAACTTACGCGAGCAAAAAGGTTACACCTATGGTGTATACAGTGGGTTGAAGAGCTATCGACACGATGGCCTTTTCCTGGTGGAAGCAAGCGTCAAGACGGAAGTCACACTCGAGTCGATCGAGGAGATGTTGAAGGAGCTTGAGCATATGCGCAAGCAGCTCCCGGAAGAAGAAGAGCTAAGCCGCTCTAAGTCGGAATTGATCGGAAGTTTCATCCGTCAAATGGAGAGTCCGGCCTCAGTCGCTGCGCTGGAGGTTAACCGGCGGCTCTATCAGCTGCCGGAGGGCTTTTACCGCAACTTTATTCCCACAGTTCGAGGCGTCAAAAAAGAGATGGTGCGGGAAATGGCAAGGCGCTTCTTTGATCCAGAGCGAGTGGTGGTTACGGTGGTCGCAGACCGAGCCCGGGTGGAAAATGAACTCCAAAACCTGGGTGAGCTCCGTGTTTACGATCTACATGGAAATCGAATATAGTGCTGTCGTGCCTTCGTGCTTTCGTGAGTTCGAAAGGACGGCCACAGCCACAGCACCAAGCTACCAATCACGAAAGCACGACAGCACGAAAACGCCAAAGCACGAAACAGGAGAACGTGAGATGTCCCAAGAAGAGCACTACCTAAAGGGAATGGAATACTTCGCCGAGGACCAGCTTGAACAGGCGATAGAGGAGTTGAAGAAAGCGATCGAGTTGGATGCGAAGTACGGTGACGCCCTGCATGCTCTGGCCATGTGCTACTACCATCAGGGTAATTTCGATCAGGCTCTGAAGTATGGACAACAGTTTCGGGACGTGGAACCCTCCAATCCTCTCGCCTACACCGGTCTTTCCATGTTCTATAACGCCAAGGGAATGATCAAGGAAGCAGAAGAGATGGGCGCCAAGGGCAGAGCCGCCGGGCAGGCCGAAGAGGGCCACTAGCC
>JALLOL010000026.1 GCA_027717875.1 Acidobacteria bacterium AH-259-L09
CTTGTAGCCGGATTAACCGCCTTTTATATGTTTCGCTTGATTTTTCTGGTTTTTTACGGAGCGGAGCGATTTGAGGAGGCGCATCATGAGAGCACCCCTCATTCTCCAACGGAGCCTTCCTCGCTAATCAAGGTGCCTTTCATGATCCTGGCCTTTTTCTCCATAGTCGCGGGGTTTGTTGGGCTCCCGGAATATCTCGGGACAAACCGCCTGGAAGGTTTCTTGGCACCGTCGTTCCGGCATATACCGGAACCGGCCTCAGTTGAGGAACACGGTCATTTTTCTGAGAGTCACCTCGCGTTGATAGCGATCCTCGTGACATTCTTCGGCATCGCGGCCGCCTACCAACTGTACATCAGGGACCGGCAGATCACCGAGCGTCTCGCAGCCCGCTTTTCCCTGCTGTATCAGCTGATTTGGAGGAAGTTTTTCGTTGATGAAATGTACGATTGGATGCTCGTGCGATCCATTCGCGGATTCTCCCGGAAGATCCTTTGGAAGAGCATCGATGTGAATGTTATTGATGGGCTGGTCAATGGAACCGCTTCCCTGATGCAAACATGGAGCCACGCGCTCAAGCGCATGCAAAGTGGCTACGCTCGCGTGTATGCGACTTGGATCCTGGGTGGGGCAATCTTAATCTTTCTCTATTACTACTTGACCTCCTTCTAGCGCAATGCTTGAAACTGAAGTGCTGTTAACCGCTTTGCTGTTGATCCTCGCAGCGGGGGCTTCCATGGTTGCCTTTGTTCCCAGCAGGAAGATTCATCTGTTAAGAGGCACTGCTCTGTTCTTCACCACCCTCACCTTTCTTTGCTCTCTACTTCTGGTATCCCACTTTGACTCCGAGATCGACACCATGCAATTTGTCCAGGACATATCCTGGTTTGATGTGGGGGGGGTTGCACGTTCGCTACCACGTAGGGATAGATGGCATCAGTCTTTTTTTAGTGATTTTGACCACCTTTCTGGTGCCTGTGGCCGTACTCGCCAGCTGGAGCATCGAAGAGAAAGTCAAATCTTACATGTTTTTTATGCTGCTGCTTGAAGTGGGTATGATTGGGGTGTTCATCTCACTTGATCTGATCCTCTTTTACGTCTTTTGGGAGGTCATGCTGGTCCCCATGTACTTTTTGATCGGCGTTTGGGGGGGTGAGCGTCGCATCTACGCAGCTGTCAAATTCTTTATTTACACCATGGCTAGTTCCTTGCTCATGCTGGCCGCCATTATCTCGCTTTACTTTTTCAATGAAGCCCAAAACTTTGACTTAGTAGAGATTACCCAGAAGCTTTCCAGTGGTGAAATCGTACTTTCACCGTTGGCCGAACGTCTTCTTTTTCTGGCTTTTTTCTTGGCCTTCGCCGTCAAAGTCCCACTTTTCCCTTTCCACACGTGGCTTCCTGATGCTCACGTCGAAGCGCCAACTGCCGGCTCGGTACTTCTTGCCGGTATTTTGCTCAAGATGGGAATCTATGGTCTTCTCAGATTCTGTCTGCCGATGTTTCCTGCAGTGTCCGTACAGCTGGCACCGGCCATTTCCCTTCTAGCCATTATTGGGATCATCTATGGCGCATTGGTGGCTATGGTGCAACCGGATATAAAAAAACTTGTCGCTTATTCCTCGATCAGTCACCTCGGTTTTGTTGTTTTGGGCATTTTTGCTTTTAATTTCCAGTCCATCGAGGGTGCGACTTATCAAATGCTGAATCATGGTGTTTCCACAGGAGCTCTTTTCCTCCTAGTGGGAATGATTTACGACCGTCGCCATACCCACTTGATTGAAGATTTCGGTGGCTTGGCTCACGTAATGCCCTGCTACGCCGCCTTTTTCATGGTCATCGCTCTGAGCAGCATTGGGCTTCCCGGTCTGAACGGATTTGTTGGCGAATTTCTCATTCTGCAGGGTACCTTCCTGGAAAATGCCGGCCGTGCCGCTTTCGCTGCTTCCGGTATAGTGCTTTCAGCCGTTTACATGTTGTGGATGTATCAACGAGTTTTCATGGGAACTTTACAGAACGAGAAAAACCTTGCCTTACCCGATCTTAATTGGCGAGAAATTCTTATATTAGTGCCAATGGTCATTTTGACCTTGTGGATGGACCTTTACTCCAGCACTTTTCTTCGCAAGATGGACACCTCCGTTCAAAAAGTTGTGGATCGAATAGAACACATTCGTGAACCTCAAATCTACCGAGTTGAGTACAGTGGACATTAACTACACTGCTGTGTTACCCGAAATCATCCTGTCCCTGTTTGGGATCCTGATCATGATCCTTATCCCTTTTACTCCCAAGGCGCGCCAGAGTGAGCTTGGATTTGTTGCCCTATTTGGAATGGTCTTAGCTTTGATCTGCGTGAGTGCACAATGCGGAGCAACGGGCCTGGCGTTTTTTGGAATGATTTTTCAGGACCATTTCGGGCAGTTTTGCAAAATTCTCTTTCTGTTCGCAAGTGCAGCCATCGTTTTGGTCTCCATAAATTATCTGGAGCGGGAAAAGCTTCCATATGGTGAGTTCTTCTCCCTTCTTCTTTTTGCGACCGTGGGTATGTTATTGATGGCCACCAGTGCTGACCTGATCATGACTTTTTTGGGCCTGGAGGTCCTCTCCATCTCAACCTACGTACTGGCGGGTTTCAAAGAAGGGGAGATGAAGTCGACCGAATCCGCCTTGAAGTATTTTCTCCTCGGAGCCTTTTCCAGTGGCTTCCTTCTGTATGGAATTGCTTTTGTCTACGGCGCAGCCGGATCAACGAAATATTTGAAGATCGCTCAGGTGATAGAAGCCTCCGAGAATTATCCACTTACACTCTTCCTGGGGTTAGGTCTGATGGTTGTGGGCTTCGGCTTCAAGGCCTCTCTGGCCCCCTTCCACGTGTGGACTCCCGATGTATATGAAGGCGCACCTGTTCCGATTACAGCCCACCTGGCCGTAGGATCCAAAGCGGCGGCATTTGTGGCACTTGTGCGAGTTCTCTATCAGGTCCTCCCCGAGCTTAGCCAACACTGGCAGGCCATCTTGTGGGTCTCAGCCGTCCTGACGATGGCGATTGGAAACATTGCCGCCTTAGCGCAAACGAACATCAAACGAATGTTAGCCTACTCGTCGATCGCTCATGCCGGATACCTGCTGGTGGGACTCACGGCCCACAACCGGCTGGGTGCCCAAAGTATCCTTTTTTACCTGGTGGCGTACGCTTTAATGACTCTAGGAGCTTTCGCCGTGGTGCAGGTCATTGGGCGTGAAGGCGAAAAGTATATCGGCATTGATGACTACAGCGACCTTGGTTATCGGTATCCGTTTTTGAGTATCGCGCTTTCCGTTTTTTTGATTTCCTTGGCGGGAATCCCGGCCACAGGGGGATTTATGGGAAAGTTGTTCCTCTTTGCCGCAGCCATGCAAAGCGAGATGTACTGGCTGGTCGTGATCGCCGTGATCGCGTCGGCAATTGGAATTTACTATTATTTAAGGGTGATCGTATTTATGTATATGGGGGAGTCGAAGGATGAAGGCACTCCAATCATTGTTCCTACGCCGGTGCGCATCGTTATCGCGATTATGGTGGTGGGAACCTTTTATCTCGGAATTTTTCCTGGGACCTTTTTACACCTGGCAAGTAAGGCGGTGAGCTTTTGAAAGAAGCCAAGAAGAAATTGGAAAACGAGATACGCAAACTGAACAGAGAACTAAGAGACGAGATTCCAAAAGCCCTGAGGCACGCTTTGGAGCTCGGAGATCTGCGCGAAAATGCCGAGTACCAAACCGCGAAAGAAAGACAATCCTATCTTCAAGCGCAACTAGCGCAGCTGCGTCAGCGCCTTGCTACGCTTTCCATGATCAATCTCAACAAGATCCCAACCGACAAGGTCTCGTACGGTTCCACGGTGGTGCTTTTGGATTTGAACACGGGAAAAGAAGTGACCTACCGACTAGTTAGCAGTGAGGAGTCCGACGTAGATAAAGGATTGATTTCAACCAGTTCCCCAATTGGGAAGAGTCTGATAGGACACGACGAGGGTGACGAGGTTCAAATACGGATCCCACGCGGGTTCAAAAACTACGAGATCGTAAAGCTCACCACCATCCACGAAACAGCTGACAGCTGACAGCCGGTCAGTGGCTACTGGTAGATCTTGGAGCCGGCCACAAAATCGTTCTTCAGCCGGTCCTTCAAGACCAGGTAGTTGCCGTAGATGTGCTCGATCTCGCCGGTTTCCGTTACTTCGCCGTCTCGTGATTCAATCAGGACTAAGTAGCCTGCCGTCCCGGTGTCCACCCAATCAACGCTGAGCAGCGTTTCCCCTTCCGAGACGTCGCTGGACAACGTGGCCACGAGTTGCCACTGTTGAGACCAGAGGAAAACACCGCTCAGGCCAAACAAAACCAGCACTGAACAGACAAAAAATCTTTTCATCTTTATAATTATAAACCCTGTACCTGAAAAAATATGGAGGGGTGGGGTGTCAGGTCTTGAAAATTGAATTTTTGGCTTTCCCAAAAATTCAATTTTCAAGACCTGACACCTCACCTCCACCGCTCAAAAATTACATTCTCAAGCTCAGACACGGCCCTCCCTGCGACCTGACCCCTCTCTAGTGTAGAATAGATTTCGATGAAGAAGGCTTTTCGCGAACTTCTCAAACGGAAGCGCCATCATTTGTTTTGGAGTTCCTATGCTCTTCTGCTGCTGATTGCAGCCATCGTAGGGGCCTTGGGGGGCTTACTTTCTGCCTACGCCATCGACCTGCCTCAGGTTGAACAGCTCCAAGAGGTACGGCCCAACATCGTGTCCTACGTCTATTCTGACGATGGTCGAGTCCTGGGTCAATTCGCCCTAGAAAAAAGGATTCTGGTCACCTACGAGCAGATCCCGGAGAATCTGAAGAACGCGATCTTGGCTACCGAGGATGCTGATTTCTTCCAGCACTCGGGGATCGATTTTCAGCGGCTTTTTGTTACCGTCCTTCGTGACATTATTCATGGGCAAAGAAAGGGCGCCTCAACCTTAACAATGCAGTTAAGCAAACTCCTATTCACGGGATCAGAGAAAACCATCGAGCGAAAGATCAAAGACATGCTCTTTGCTTTGGAGATTGAGAAAAAGTACTCAAAGGAGCAAATTTTCACTTTTTACTGCAATCAGATCTACATGGGGCATGGGACCTACGGTGTTGCATCGGCTGCTGATTTTTACTTTAACAAGTTGCCCGAGGAGTTGACACTCGCAGATAGTGCTTTATTAGCGGGAATTATCCAGATCCCCGAGCGCCACTCTCCGATCAACCATCCAGATCGCGCTCTGACGCGTCGAAACGCCGTCTTGACGCGGATGTATGACGAGGACTCTATCGACGCGGCTACCCTGCACAAAACGTTACCAGAGCCGCTTGTGGTTCGTGGAAAAAACTACGATCAGAGCCCAGCTCCCTATTTTGTTGAGTGGGTTCGACAGTACCTGGAGAAGAACTATTCTACACAACAGATTTGGGAAGGTGGGTTGAAGGTCTACACCACCATCGATTACGACATACAGGTGGCTGCCCGCCGGGCTTTAGGAGAGGGGCTTAAGAAGTTCGATAAGGAAGGGCATCGCTGGGCCGGCCCAGTCGAAAATATCCTTGATCAGGGAAAGGTTATCGACACTTATTTTCATCCTAAGTGGCGACAAATCTTTTACGAAGGCCAGATGGTTCATGGGCTGGTAATGGAATCAAGCCCCAAGCAAGCGCGAGTCAAATTGGGGACTTACACTGCCTTGATCGAACCTGAAGACATTGCATGGACCGGTGAAAAGCGGGTTGATCGAGTTCTTAAACCCGGTGATATTGCTATTTTTTCCATTGGAAGGATTAACCGTGCAGAGAAGACCATCGACGGGCTCCTGGACCGGATCCCTGAAATCCAAGGCGCACTGATGGCCATGGATAACAAAACAGGTGCGATCAAAGCAATGGTGGGCGGTTTTGACTTCCAATACAGCCAATTTAACCGTGCCACCCAGGCTTTGCGTCAACCCGGATCGCTTTTTAAGCCATTTACTTACGTGGCGGTTATGGAGGCCGGCTATTCCCCCTCCGAACAGGTCTTGGATGCTCCCGTGAGTTTTCGAGACGGTCTTGGACGCATCTACGCACCGGAGAACTCGGACAAAGAGTTCAAAGGGCTCATTCGCATCCGCGACGCTTTCGCTCTTTCGCGCAATGTGCCCACCATCCGCTTGGCCAACGCGCTCGGGGTCGAAAGAGTGATTGAGGTTGCCCACCGGTTTGGGATTCAGCGTGAGCTCCCTCCCTATCTCCCCGTCGCGCTGGGTGCCGGAGAACTGACACTTCAAGAAATCACCTCAGCCTTTACAGCCTTTCCGAACAATGGAGTGCGGGCCCACGCTTACTTCATTAAACGTGTCGAAGACTATCATGGAGGCACCCTTGAAGAGCATCAAAATGCTTTTGAACAAGTTATTTCCCAAGAAACGGCTGGAAAAATGATCTATTTGCTGCGCAGTGCCGTCGAGGGGGGGACAGCGTGGCGAGCCCGGTCATTGAGCCGCCCGATTGGAGGAAAAACAGGAACCACAAATGATTCCACCGACAGCTGGTTTGTGGGTTTTACTCCTCGGATTACAGCAGGCGTGTGGGCTGGATATGATGAAAAGAAGTCCCTCGGAGAAAAAGTCTACGGTGCCACTCTCGCTCTGCCGATCTGGATCGATTTCATGCATGAAGTGTGCAAAGATGTGCCCGTCGAAGACTTTGAAAATAGCTACACATCTATGGATCTAAACTTGGCTCAAAGAAAGGTGGCAGAGGATGGAGAAGAGCCAACCCCGGTGCCCTGGAGCGTCGAAGATATTCCAACACCCCCACAGTGAAGAGGGGCCGTGTCTTTAAAATTTTGCCCCCAAAATTTAAATTTTAAAGACACGGCCCCTCTTCACTTGTCCCGCCTGACCACAAATTCGGTCAATTTTAACAAGGCTTCCCGATAGATCGAGTCGGTAAAACCCAAAAGAGTCCTCTTTGCCTGGACAGCATACTGCTCAGCAAGATTTTTCAAATCATTCAAGGCCCCGTAAGAGCATACCAACTGGATGATCTCCCTCTTGTTTTCCAGCGTGAAGTTCCGGGTTCGCACCACCTCACGCACAAAATTCTGTTCCTCCGGTTTGGCGCGCTGCATCAAATAGATAATTGGCAATGTCGTCTTCCCTTCTTCAAGGTCTTTCAACACAGGCTTACCCAACGTGTCCTCATTCGAGGTGTAATCAAGCAGGTCGTCGATCAATTGGAAAGCCATTCCAATTGATCGGCCATAACTTCTCAATTTTTCTTCCTTCTCCGCATCCGCGTTTCCTAATATGGCGCCCAGACCGCTACACGCAGAGAACAGGTCAGCCGTCTTCCTCTGAGAGATCTCCAGCTGCTCTCCTATCGAGATGTTGGTGCGGCCGTGCTTCTCCAACTGCATCAACTCCCCTTCCACCATTTTTCGAGTAATGCCAATCAAAAGGTCCAGCACACGAAAGTTCCGCAGCTTCAAGGCCAGCGAGAAGGAGGTCATATATAACCAGTCTCCTGCCAACACGCTGACTTGATTTCCCCACTTGGCATTCACTGAGGGTCGTCCTCGACGCACATCGGCATTGTCAATGATGTCATCGTGTACCAGGGTGGCCACGTGAATGAGTTCAACGACCACACCCAAGGCGACGGCCGGCTCACCCTCAAATCCACAAAGCTTTGAGGAAAGAAGTAAAAAAATGGGGCGGAAGCGCTTACCCCCACTGTTGTGAAGATACTTGTTGATGTCATTTACAAGGGGAAAGGCCGATTTGGCACTTTTCTTTAACCCAACTTCTATTTTTTGCAGGTCACTCTCAAGCAGCCTAAAAATATCATTGGGTGTGAGGGACACATCAGAGGCTGTTTTCATGCGTTTTTGTCCGCGCTAATATACCAATTCAGCTGACAGCTGACAACTCACAGCTGACAGGGTTCCAAGTTCCAGGTTGCAGGTTCCAAGTTGAAACCTGGAACCTGGAACAAAACCCAGCAGCTCACAGCTTGAAAAACAGTCGCTCGAAGTTGGCCTTCGTAATGGCAGCGATTTCTTCTGTGGATTTCCCGCGCACTTGAGCAAGCATTTCGGCCACCTTCACCACGAAGGCCGGCTCGTTGCGCTTGCCCCGAAAGGGGACTGGTGCAAGATAGGGGGAGTCAGTCTCAATGAGCAATCGATCAAGAGGAACTCTGCGTGCAACCTCTCTGAGTTCATCCGCCTTGTCAAAGGTGAGGATTCCACTGAAGGAGATATGAAATCCAAGGCGCAGGCAGCGTTCCGCGATATTAAGGCCAGCCGTAAAGCAGTGCAGCACCCCGCCAGGGCCTTCTGAAAACTCTTCTTCCAGGATCTGGCAGGTCTCTTCCTCCGCCTCTCTGCTATGGATGATGACTGGTTTATTGGCTAGACGAGCCCGCCGGAGTTGCTGCCTGAAGGATTCAATTTGTTGAGCACGGGGAGAGTTCTCGTAATGAAAATCCAAACCTATTTCTCCCCAGCCAAGGATGTTGGGGTGCTCCATAAGCGGCTGAATCTCCTCTCCCAGCTCGTCTTGATAAAACCGGGCGTCATGCGGGTGAACACCAATTCCGCCATACACGCCTTTATGGTCCTCCAGGAGTTGCATGAATACGCAGATGCTGTGCATGCTTTCACGCACACAGCCAATCGTCAAAATGGTGGTGAGACCTGCTTCGGTTGCTCTCTCGAGCACATCTCCCAAGTCAGGTTCAAAATCGGGAGAATCGAGGTGAGCGTGAGAATCGACGAACATTATTTCAGTCTTGCACCCAGCCTAACCGGCTCAGTAAAGGTGACAAGAACTGGTTTACCTTCGTCAGAAGCTGCAACAATCATTCCGTCTGATTGAACACCCATGAGCTTGGCAGGCCTCAAATTGGTGACGACTGCAACAAAACGGCCCGGTAAGCTTTCAGCAGAGTACTCCTTGCCGATGCCTGCCACTATCTGACGCACTTCTGATCCAATGTCGACCTGCATCTTTAGTAACTTCTCTGATTTGGGGATTCTCTCTGCCGAAAGGATCTTTCCAACCCTCATCTCGACCTTGGCGAACTCTTTTATCTGGATTCTCTCCTCTAGTGAGATCGCCTTCGCACCTTCCTTTTCCGGAGCAGGAGTCTCTCTGTGTCGTTCTCTTTCTCTGACACGGCTCATAAACTCGTCTGGATCGAGACGCGGGTAGACCGCATCAATTTTACCGATCGCCGCACCCTTCTTTAACCCTCCCCAGCTCAGGTTAGTAATCTTCAGGTCTTCAATGGCTTTGGAGATCCCAAGTTGCTTGAGAATCGACGCGGCGCCGGCCGGGATAATGGGAGCCAGCAAAATAGCAATGATTCGAAGTGCCTCTGCCGAATGATACAGAATGGTTCCAAGCCGGCCTTCCTTCAGAGGATCCCGCGCCAGTGCCCATGGCTCATTAGCGACAATGTATTTATTGACAAGGGCAATCAATTCCCAAACGTTATCAATGGCCTTATTGATTTGCAGGCTGTCAAAGTTCTTTCGATAGAGATCAATAGTTTCGGTACTGAACTCCTTCAGCTCCTCATCTCTGCCTTCAGCTTCTCCACACTCGGGAATCTTTCCCTGGGAGTAATTGTCAATCATCTTGAGCGTACGACTGGCCAGGTTTCCCAAATCGTTGGCCAGATCGCTGTTCACTCGCGTCAACAGAAGGTCATAGGAAAAGTTTCCATCAGCACCTACGGCGATTTCTCGAAGTAAGAAGTACTTGACGTAATCTGGTTGCGTTAGCTCCATTAGCTCCTCTGCTGTGATGGTATTGCCCCGGGACTTAGACATTTTCTGGCCCTCTGCCGTCCACCAGCCATTGACCAGGATGTGGCGTGGAGGTTCGAGCCCAGCAGCAATCAAAAATGCCGGCCAATAGACGGCGTGAAAACGCAGAATGTCTTTGCCAATCAGTTGCACGTCTGCGGGCCAATAGCGTCCAAATTTCTTGGATCGGCCCCCGAAACCGATTCCAGAAAGGTAACCTGTGAGGGCATCAAACCAGACGTAAAAGATGTGCTTTTCATCTCCGGGCACGGGAATCCCCCACCTAAAGGAGGTTCGGCTGATGCTCAAATCTTTGAGACCTCCCTTGACGAAACTAACAATCTCGTTCATCCGGGTTGCGGGGATGACAAACTCTGGATTGTCATCGTAAAAGTTCAGAAGTTTTTCCTCAAAGGCTGAAAGCTTGAAGAAGTAACTCTTCTCTGTCATGAACTCGGTAGAACGCCCGCAGTCGGGGCAGGTCTTTTTATTCTCCGGTACGTAGGCCTCACAATTGACGCAGTAATGACCACTGTATTCGCCGAGATAGATGAAATTGTTCTTTTGGATTCTCTTAAAAATCTCCACCACGGCCTTGCGATGTCGCTTTTGTGTTGTTCGGATAAACTCATCGAAACTCAGACCAAAGCCTCTCCACGCCTCCTCAAAGGCGGTCGCATAAGTGTTGGTGAGCTCTTGAGGGGTCATCCCCTGTTGGCGGGCTGCTCTTTCGATCTTTAACCCGTGCTCATCGGTGCCTGTTAAGGAGCAGACTTTCAGACCACACATCCTCTTGTAGCGGGCTATCGCATCGGCCACGACACACGTGTAGGTGTGCCCCACGTGTGGAAGTCCATTGACGTAATAAAGCGGAGTTGTCAAATAGAAAGTGTTACTCATCGCCTTTTATCA
This sequence comes from Acidobacteria bacterium AH-259-L09, assembly GCA_027717875.1. The sequence continues at coordinate 10,777 of JALLOL010000026.1, forward strand.
ATGATCTGTTCGATCACTTTTTGTCGCACTGTTTTCAAAGGAATATCTGCTCTTTCGGCAATTGCCTTCAAATCCTCATATTCGGGTGCGATAGTCACAATTTCTCCCTTGAACCGTGCTATTTTTACTCCCACTCTTCCATATTCCGTCTCGATCTCCTCTACCTCACGATCCAAGATCCATCTTCTCCACGGACTCCATCGGACGCCTAGTGTCGTCGTTTCACGGAAGATCAGCTCCGCCACCCGCTCCCGATCCGCTTGTCGGCAAAGAACAGAAAGCTTCAGTGCGGGCCGATTCTTCTTCATGTGCACGGGCGTATAGTACACGTCTAGGGCTCCCTTCTTTAAGGCCAACTCCAAAAAATGGCCAAACATCTGTGCATCCATGTCGTCAATGTTAGCCTCCAGCAGATAAACTTCCTCTTCTTTCCATGCTTCACTTCGCGGCCCAGCGGTTTCTGCAGGCAGGTCCAATTCCAGTCCCAAGAGCAATCTTAGCATGTTGGGGATCTCTTCAAATTCTTTGTCGCCGACGCCGAACCCCCATTTTTCGTAACGGGAGACCGGAGGAGTATTGTTCTTTTCCACTAATGTGGTCACGATGGCGGCTCCCGTGGGCGTTGTCAGCTCTCCCTGGACTTTACCCACCAAGACAGGGAATCCCTTAACCAACTCAGCAGTCGCAGGGGTAGGAACAGGCCAGGTGCCGTGGGAGAAAGTGACGGTTCCACTACCCAAATTCAGAGGGGCACTGTAGAAGAGTTCCACTTCAAAATACTTGAAACCAATACAGGCTCCCAGAACATCCACAATGGCATCAACGGCTCCTACTTCATGAAAATGCACTTTTTCAAGGGAAGTCTGATGGACTTTCGCTTCAGCCTGTGCGAGCCGTCGGAAAATAGCGACTGCCTTGTGCTTGACCCAAGTATCTAGCTGAGCTTCCTCAATCAGACGCTGGATCTCTGTGAAACCTCTTCCCCGGTGGTCCTCGTGGTGGTGATGATGATTAGGGGGTGCATTCACCCCCACCTGAAAGTTGATACCACGGATACCTTGGCGTTCAACCCTTTCCGCCGCCAGCTCATATCCCCCCAGCTTCAACTTGGCAAGTTCTTCCTTCAGGTGTTCCAGCGGAAGCCCAAGATCAACCAGGGCTCCCAGAATCATGTCGCCACTGACCCCATTGAAGGCGTCGAAATAGAGCAGTCGTTTCATGATTGTCGTGCTTTCGTGAATTCGTGCGTTGGTGCGGTCGTGAATTCGTGCGGTCGTGCTTTCGTGCGTTCGTCTCTTCGTGCTGTGGTGCTGTCCTGCTGTGGTGCTGACCTGCGTCTGTACGTCGCGCGTTCGTGCTTCGCTGCCTCAGTGCTCTGACCTGAAAGTTAACAAAAGTTTCTTCCTGCAATGATCCAGTCCTGCTGGTGGAGCAACTAGCCCGCATTTCTCACTATACTTTAGATTCTTTTTCGGTGCCACTTCACCTCTCCTTCAGCAACAGGGGCCTCACAAAGCACCAAACGCACCACAGCACCACAGCACGAAGAGACGCTCTTTGCCCTCCGCACACCCGTTCGCTTATCATTAACTTCGAATGTTTCTCAAGCGAATCGAGCAGACGGAAAGACACCTAAGGCATTTTATCGCGCAGTACTTCGCAGTGGAACTGGAACGGCTTACCGTGGAGATCCCCCCCCGAATTGAATTCGGGGACTTGGCCTTTCCCTTCCCTTTCGAACTGGCGAAAACGCTTGGCAGATCTCCCCGTCAAATCGCCACAGAATTGGTAGAGAAAATTAAGACTCCTCCCCAGGTTGAGCGATTCGTGGCTGCTGGTGCCGGCTACGTCAATGTTTTCTTTGAACGCATCTCCTTTTTCAAAGATCTCTACAGCTGGCTTCACAATCCATTCCCCGAGCCAACCGGAGAAAAGATCATTGTGGAGCACACCAATATCAATCCCAACAAGGCTGCGCACATAGGTCATCTTAGAAATGCAGCTCTTGGAGACACCTTTGTTCGATTGCTGCGCGCCTGTGGTCGCAAGGTTGAGGTTCAAAATTACATTGATAATACGGGTGTCCAGGTAGCCGATGTGGTTGTCGGTTTTCGGCAATTGCACAAGATGTCCCTCAAGCAGATCAAATCCATTGGGGAACCTTTTGACCACTATTGCTGGGACCTGTACGCGCAGGTTTACCAATGGTACAGTCAGGATAAATCTCGTCTTCACTACCGTGAGCAGACCCTGAAAGAAATTGAGGGCGCTCAGGAACCCACCAGCCAGCTCGCGGAGTACATTTCGATGCGAATTGTTCTTGCCCATTTGAAAACAATGCTCCGCATCGGAGTGCGATACCAGGTCTTGCCCCGCGAGAGTGAGATCCTGCGCTTAAAGTTCTGGGAAGAGTCCTTCCAACAACTAAAGGAGAAAAAGGCGATCCTCTATCGAGACGATGGCCCCCAAGAAGGATGTTGGGTGATGCGCCTGCCTGGGGAAAATGGCGACTCTGTAGACGAGAAGATCATTGTACGGAGCAATGGCACCGTAACGTATGTGGGAAAGGATATTGCCTACCAGCTGTGGAAGTTTGGCCTTTTGGGAACGACTTTTCATTACCGTCCTTTTTGCCGGTATCAAGATGGCGAAATTGTTCTACATGAGGATCAGGTCCCCGATGACGACACCGTTTGGTTGACGACAATACAACCGTCCCCGTACAAGGATCCCGACTTCGGGCAGGGCAACAGCGTCTACAACGTTATCGATGTACGTCAATCTTATCTGCAGCGAGTGGTGGTTGAGGGTCTGCGAAGACTTGGATTTGCAGAGCAAGCGGATCATTCCGTCCACTTTGCTTATGAAATGGTGGCTCTTTCCCCCACGTGCTGTTCGGAACTGGGTATTGAATTGTCAGAGGAGGAGCAAAAGAAACCCTACGTGGAAGTCTCGGGACGCAAAGGATTGGGCGTAAAGGCTGACGACCTTATCAACAAGCTAGTCGAAAAATCACTTGAAGAGGTCAATGCCCGTCAGAAAGATCTCCCTTTGGAAAAGCGAAAAGAGATCGCCCATCAAATCGCCATTGGAGCACTTCGCTACTTCCTTCTGAAGTATACGCGCAGTTCAGTAATTGCCTTTGACTTCACGGAAGCACTCAGTTTCGAGGGGGAAACGGGACCTTACTTGCAGTATTCGGTGGTCCGGGCCAACAACATTTTTCGCAAGCTGGAAGCTAGTGATCCACAGTGGGACATTTCAGTCTGGGAAGACAATTGTGAGAGGATGTGGGAGGAGCCGAATTCAATCGCCGAGCTGATGGACGACAATCAAGTGTGGAGTCTTTTGCTTCAAGTGGCCCGTCTGGAAGAGAGCATTCACCAAACTGCTCGGAGCATGGAGATCTCTTATTTGGCCAAGCACGCGTTCAACTTGGCCCAACAATTTAACCTCTTCTACCACAAGTACCATATCCTCTCTGAAAGGGATCCTATCAAGAAATGTTTTTATCTCACCGTGGCCGATGCGGCGCGCCGGGGACTTTTCAAGACCCTCGATTTACTCGGAATACAGGTACCTGAGAGAATGTAACCATGCCATTTCTTTTTGCGACCTTATTTCTGACAGCAAATCTTTTCAATCCGCTCCAAGCGGAACAGGAAGTAGATTTTTGTCTGCATGATGTACTCACTGCCCGCGAATTTCAGAAATATCAAAGTAAGCCCAAGTACCGTGATCGGATAGATCTTTTCAGAAATGCTTTCGATCGTCGTGCCAATCTTTTGCGAAGGTACGTACAACGAAAGGAAATGGAGAAAACCGCTGACTTGCTGCGGAAGCTTCACGCGCTCTCTCATTACGCCGCCGAAGAATCCTCCAATGTGAAAAACCCAAAGGATCTTCGTTCAAGACAGGTCAAGAAACTAGAGATCCGTCTTCGCAAGCTGATTGAGACCATGAACGACCTGAAATCCACAGCACCTTTCGAGTATCAAGATGATTTTGAAATCACAGCGCAAGCCCTGCAAGACTTGAGAAAAACTTTGCTGACACAAATATTTGGCGAGGCGATGGCGGCACTCAAGAGCACCCGCAGGGAACCGAAAAGAGGGACGATCGACCTGCTGACATCCCTGCACTCCCCAGCCTCGGAGACGTCAGTTGAGACCCGCTCACGTCATCTGCAGTCGAGCGATCGTTTTACTGATGAAGAGTACCTAAAGATCCAGGAAAATCAACGACTGGACAAAAGAGTGGAGGTCTTCTTAGAAATCGCCCAGAGTCGTCTCGAGGAGATCCGGCGAAGAAGGGAAAACAAAGAATGGGAAAAAGACGAGGAAAACCCCCTGGAATTCTACACTTATTGGGACATGGTTCATGCTTACCAAAAGGCGATTGACGCGATTATGATCAACATCGATGAAAAAGCCATTTACAAGATCGCCTCTGAAAAGGACATCCGCAACTCCCTCAAAAAACTCTACAAGAGGATTCAAGAGTTCATCCCCCAGCTAGAACCGATCAAACAACTGGCGATCGATCTCCAGGATGAGGCCCTGTATAAAGAGCTCATCAAAGCTCAAGAGACGTCGATCATCGCCCAAAAAGGGGCTCTCTACGGTCTGGGCGCGCCGGAGCAATAGGAGAGGCCATCATGCCGCGTGTCGTCGCCCTAGGAACCGCCGTACCTCCCTTCTGTTTTGACCAACAGGATATCCAACAATCGGCCCGGCAGCATTTTCAAGAAGACCTCGAGAAGATGGAAAGGCTCATTTCCGTTTTTAACAACGTTCAAGTTCAACGGAGGTTTTTTTCTGTTCCATTGGAGTGGTTTAGCTGCGACCACACATTCTCGGAAAAGAACGACGAATACATCCGCTGGGCAGAGAGATTGAGCATTGAAGCCATTGAGCGTTGCCTGGCAAAGGCCGGCCTGAGTCCTGAGCATGTGGATCACCTGATCTTCGTCTCCACCAGTGGAATGTCTACGCCCAGCATTGATGCTCGCATCATCAATCGATTGGGCTTTCGCAACTCCACGAAACGTACGCCCATTTTTGGGTTGGGATGTGCCGGCGGAGCAGCCGGACTTTCACGCTGCAGCGACCTGGCGAAGGGAGCACCGGACCAACGTATTCTTCTGGTCTCGGTGGAGTTATCTTCGCTCACTTTTCAATCCAAGGATTACCGTAAGAGCAACTTTGTGGCGTCTGCGCTCTTTTCGGACGGAGCGGCCGCGGTTTTGGTCTGTGGCGACTCCTGTCCCGAGGACGGAGCTCAGGTGGTAGATAGCCTGAGCACTCTGTGGCCCAACACGCTTGATGTCATGGGATGGGATTTCAGTGAAGCAGGGCTCAGTGTCATTTTTTCTCGAAGCATTCCTTCCATTATCAACAAATATGCCCAAGCAAACATCGAGGAATTTTTAAAGCGCAACCAGACCACCTTGAAGGACCTCTCTCACTATGTGATCCATCCGGGGGGCGCCAAGATACTTGTTGCCTTCCAGGAATCACTGGGGCTCACACAAGAGATGTTGGAGTCCAGCTATTTCGTTTTGGAAAACTACGGAAATATGTCAAGCCCAACCGTGCTATTCATTTTGGAGCATCTAACCCAGAAAGCGCCTCCAAAGAAAGGTGACTATGGGCTGTGCGCAGCTTTCGGACCCGGCTTCAGTTCTGAACTCATCCTCCTGAGATGGTGAGCCCTTCCAGGTTCCAGGTTTCAAGTTTCAAGTTCCAAGTTGCAGGTTGCAAGCTGAGGGTTGAAGTCGATTGGAAGATCCCCAAGAGTAAGCT
>JALLOL010000259.1 GCA_027717875.1 Acidobacteria bacterium AH-259-L09
GGCCGAGGATACTTCCCTGGACCGCAAAGTCGCCTTGAAGTTTTTGCCGGACTTCATGCAAGAAGATCCTACGGCCAAGAAGCGGTTTCTGCACGAAGCTAAATCCGCCATGGATCGGGTTTTTTATGCCGAAAGCAATCACGACAAAGGACTAACCACCTGGCCACTTTGCGTAAGAAGATCGAGGATGATCCAGCGCATCCTGTCTATATTCTCAGTGTTCGAGGTGTGGGATACAGATTTAACGAAAACCTGACCGTTTCTTGACCGTTTCCTCAAGCTCTTTGAACGGGATCAAACTAAAGTACCGTTGCCAAGGAGGATCGCATGAGAGTCGTGACTAAACTTTTCTATCCCGATACTCTCCGAGATTGTCAGAATCGAGCTTCTGATAAGACAAGCACAACAATGAATCTGGGAGTCCTCTATTGCCAACGCCTCCTTCTCGCACTCGCATGCGGCGTGCGCTATACCAGGCCCACTATGCAAATCTGGGTTATCCGTTACGTGATCGTGGGAGTCCTCTTAGCGGCGGCAACGGGGTGTGCCGCAGGACCGCCTGCGCCCCCTGTGACGCGCATCGAGGTCGTCACCGATCGCATGCATGGGATCGACATTCCCGATCCCTACCGCTGGCTCGAGGATCAGCAGAGTCCCGAAACCCGTGCCTGGATCGCCGAGCAGAACGCGTACACGCGTGCGATCCTCGACGCCATTCCCGGTCGCAACCGCTTGCGCGCGCAACTCGAAAAACTGTTCCGCGTGGACTTTCAGAGTGCCCCCAAAGTGCGCAACGGACGGTATTTCTTCAGGCGCCAGAGCGCGAAACAGGATCAGGGCGTGATCGTCGTCCGGGAGGGCGTGGACGGCCCCGAGCGCGTGTTAGTGGATCCTATGACGCTGAGTCCCGATGGTTCGGTGTCGGCCCGTATCATGAACGTCACGCCGGATGGCCGTATCCTCGCCTGGGCGAAGCGCAAAGGAGGTGAGGACGAAGCAGAGGTGTTTTTCCTTGATGTCAAAACCGGCCAGCCGCTCGCAGACCGGCTTCCGCGTGGTGTGTACTATAGCGTCTTCGTTCTTCCGGACAAGAGCGGCTTCCTCTACTCACGGCGACGGGCCGAGGGCATGCGAGTTCTGGAACACCGCTTCGGTGCGCCCACGGAAGAGGACCGGGAACTGTTCGGCGCCGGCATACCGGATGACAAAATCATATGGATACAGTTCTCCGAAGATGGCCGTTTTGTAGCGGCATTCGTTGTCGACGGCCTCCGGTCGCACGTTTATGTCCTGGATCGCTCAGCGAGCAGCGAATTCCAGCCGCTCATTACCGACATTGCCGCCAGGTTTGTCGGCAGGTTTGGAGGACACACTCTCTTCTTAAAGACAACGTGGAATGCACCGAACGGCCGTGTGCTCGCCATCGATCTCGAGAATCCAAGCCGCGAGAACTGGCGGGAAGTGATCCCGTCCTCGAAGGATTCTGTGATTATGGGCATGCGACCGGCCGGTCACAAGCTGCTGGTTTCTTTTCTCCACAACGTCAGTACGCGGCTCGCCATATTCGAGCCGGACGGCAAACTGGTCCGCGATATCTCGTTGCCGACTCTTGGCTCCGGCTATTTCGTGGCCTCCACCGGTTTAACCAGCACCCTCGGGCCAACCTGGGACTCGGACGAGATTTTCTATGGTTTCTCGTCCTTCGCCCAGCCCGTGACGGTTTACCGGTACGACCTGGCCACGGCAAAGCAGTCGGTGTGGTACAAGCGGAACCTGCCGGTGGACTCGGACGCGATCGAAACAACCCAGGTCTGGTATACGTCGAAAGATGGCACGCGCGTCCCGATGTTCGTCGTCTCGAAAAAGGGCGCCAAGCGGGACGGGAACCGTTCGGTACTGCTCACCGGGTACGGAGGATATGGTGCGATTAATAGCCCATTCTTCTCTCCAGTGGCAGCGATGTGGGTGGATAGGGGCGGCATCTATGCGGTGGCGAACATCCGGGGTGGCGGAGAATTCGGCGAAAAGTGGCACCGCGACGGAATGCTTGAGAACAAGCAGAATAGCTTTGATGACTTCATCGCGGCTGCCGAGTGGCTGATTGAAAACAAGTACACGCATGCCGCTAAGCTGGCAATCCGGGGCAGCTCGAACGGCGGCATGCTGGTGGCCGCTGCCGCCACTCAAAGGCCGGATCTATTCCGGGCCGTGGTCTGTGCGGTTCCGCACCTGGACATGCTGCGTTACCACAAGTTCCTTAAGGCCGCACCCTGGGTGAAGGAGTACGGCAATCCGGACGTGGCCGAGGAGTTCGAGTATCTCATTAAATATTCGCCGTACCATCAGGTACGCAATGGCGAGCGCTACCCCGCAATGCTGCTCATCACTGGCGATCGGGACACGCGCGTCGCCCCCTTGCACGCGCGCAAGATGGCGGCCCGGATGCAAGCTGCCAGCCGCTCGGGACTGCCCGTTCTGCTGCGGTACGATCTCATAGCCGGGCACGTGGGATCAGGCGCGTTGTCGCACCGCCTGGATCAGAGGGTAGACGAAATGGCATTTCTGTACGCGCAATTGGGGCTAACGCCGTAGCCGGCGCACTCGCGACACCTTGGCCAGCCCGAATTGTGCCGGCGGCAAACCAACTCCAACTCACTCGGGCCAACTCCAGCCAAGGTAGAAGTCATTTCGGTCACTCCGGATTTGCATTGCTCGTGGAAGCAAAAGAGCTTAGCATGGTGGAAAGGCTCGCACATTCTGAACAATTCCGAGGCACCGATGGTCGGCGAGACGATCGCTCACTACAAAATCACGGAAAAGCTCGGCCAAGGTGGCATGGGCGAAGTGTATCGGGCCACCGACGAAATGGTTCACTCGCAGGTCGGGCGGGTGTAGAGCAGGCAACCTCATCGACCAACTGGCGTCGCCAGCCGTTCTTCCTGGTCAGCTCTTCAAGCTAGCGATCCCAGTCCAACTCCAGAGCCAGTACTTGGGCATCCACCACTTGAAGCTAATGTACGCTGACTCCATTTCAGTGATTTCAAACCCAGCGGCTTCGATCACCGGCGGCGTGTTCCGCGTCAAGTTGCATCCCCCGAAGATGAAGCGATGCAGCGGGCTCTCAAGATGCTGCAGGAAACGCATGAACGGATCTGGGGCAAGCCCGTGCTCGTAGAAGATGAACTGGCCGGTAGGCTTGAGCACGCGTTGGAGTTCGTGAAGTACCGCGGGAACGTCACTGATCGTGCATAGGGTCGCAAGCGAAATGACCGTGTCGATACTGTCATCCGGCAATGGGATCTGCTCAGCGCCGCACTGAAGCCACTCCGATTCGATGGATGTTCTGGCTTGATTGGCCGTAATGTAGGGCCCAAAAGGTTTGTGTGGCTCAACGAGATAGATCTTCGCCACCTGTTCGGGGTCAAAACAAGCTAAATTATCGGCCGTAGCCGGACCGATTTCCAAAACAACCCCCGCCGCTGGTGCTAGGAACTCCCGCCGGAGGTCCTCTGTGTTACCGCCGACCCAATCCGTTACCTTTGGATACAAGTAATCGCAGTAAAAACCCATCGTCTTCTCCGTGTACGGGCGATTCAAGCGCCTTCTATGTACGGATGGTGTCAATATAGCACTCGTCAAAACATCGGTCCAACGAGGTTTGCCCTGCAGCAATTCAAATTGACGGATCAGGTCTGTGCCGGATGAATTGGAGCCTTGGGTAGTAGGCAGAATGCTCCCATCTATTCTTCGGATTCTTATATAAA
>JALLOL010000260.1 GCA_027717875.1 Acidobacteria bacterium AH-259-L09
TGGCTGCTCAATCGATCGGAGAGCCGGGCACCCAGCTCACCATGAGAACATTTCACATCGGAGGGACCGCCAGCCGGATCGAGGAACAGTCAACCGTTGAGTCGAAAAACGCTGGAAAAGTTCGTTTTTTGAATGTTCAGACGGTCACGGATAAGGAAGGCTATCTAGTGGTCATGAATCGAAACGGAAGTCTGACTGTCCTGGATGAGAAGGGCCGAGAAAAAGAACGCTATTCGGTCATCTATGGGGCAAAGCTGATGGTCAAAGATGGCCAAAAGATCCAGCCTGGGCGGAAATTGGTGGAGTGGGATCCATTTACCTTTGCCATCTTGACAGAAGAGGGTGGAACTGCGGTTTTCAAGGACATCGTGGAAGGTCTTACCATGAAGGAGGAGGTTGACGAAGTGACTGGCCTGGCCCGTAAGGTGATCATCGAGTCTGCTGAGGAGAAACGCCAGCCGCAGATCCAAATCAAAGACGAGAAGGGCAAGATCGTGAAATCTTACTTGATCCCCTCAAAAGCGCACCTAATGATTGATTCAGGTGACGAGGTTTTTCCGGGAGACACTTTGGCGAAGATTCCAAGAGAAACAACCAAAACAAAGGACATAACCGGGGGTTTGCCGCGAGTCGTTGAACTTTTCGAAGCCCGCAAGCCTAAAGAAACAGCCGTGATCACTGAGATCGACGGTGTCGTGCATTATGGAGGAATTAGCAGAGGTCAGCGCAAAATCGTCGTGGAGAATGAAGTGGGTCAGACCAAAGCGGAGTATCTTCTGCCTCGGGGAGTTCACGTGAATGTTCAAGAGGGGGAATACGTGGAGGCCGGTGAAGCGTTGATGGATGGACCACGTAATCCACACGACATTCTGCGCGTCCTTGGGGAAAAGGAACTGCAGCGCTACTTGGTCAACGAAATCCAGGAGGTTTACCGTCTACAGGGTGTTAACATCAACGATAAGCACATCGAAGTGATCGTCCGTCAAATGATGCGGTGGATTAAGGTTGAAGATGTTGGCGATACCGAATTTCTCCTGGAAGAGCAAGTGGACAAGTTTCGCTTCCAGGAGGAAAACGAGCGCGTACAGGCTGAAGAAGGCCAACCGTCAACGGGCCGTCCACTGCTGCTGGGGATTACCAAGGCTTCTTTGAGCACCGACTCCTTTATCTCGGCAGCCTCGTTCCAAGAAACGACCCGAGTCTTGACCGAAGCGGCCATCAGCGGAAAGATCGACTATCTGCGAGGCTTAAAAGAAAACGTGATCATGGGACGATTGATCCCAGCAGGAACAGGGATGGAGTACTACCGCAATATTGAGATTGAGAACCCCTTTGAGGAAGCAGAATCTGAAAAACCCCTGGAGCTTGGGGAAGACCTTGGTAAGGAAAAAGCTGCCGGGGCAAAAATTGAGCAGCAGGCCACGCTGGGTTGAGCCGCCGGCTCGCCCCTACGCTCAGGCGGTCAGCTAAAACAAAAAAAAGGCCATCGCAAAGTTGGGATGGCCCTCTTTAGTGCGTCAACTTGGCTCGCAATATTAACTGCCACCCAAAGCTGTGTCGGTGACTGTCGCCGGTCCGGCGGTTGCTGTGGTGTAGCGGATGACGCCGCTCTCGTCAACAAAGAAATGCCGATTACCCGTCGAACCAAAGGTTGTCGGATCTGCGATGGCGGTGAACGTGTAACGAGTGCCCGTGCTTGAAGCCGCGAATGCGTAGCCGTCTTTGGTTCCCGATGAAACCACGCTGTCAATCAGTCCGGAACTATTGAGCGTTGTCAGATCCGTGGAGTATTTTCCCGAACCCGTGGTGGAGGCGTAGGTGATTTGCGCGGTCGCCACGTTGCGCAACGTGCTAATCGCCGAGGCTTCATTGGCTGCAGCCTTCGACTGTAAGAGATTAGGGACTGCGATGGCGGCGATAATTCCAATGATTGCCACTACGATCAGCAACTCGATCAATGAAAATCCTTTTTCTTTTCTCATTTGCTATTGCTCCTTTCGCTGAGAATTGTTCGCAAAACTGGTGCCAAAAGATCACTTGCTCAAGATTTGTTGTGTAAATGATTGATGTTAATAGGTTTATGATTTCCAACGAGTTGACCTGATGGGCACCTTGAAGGGCATGTTTTGACGGAATCTGACAATCGGAGTGACGTAAAATGTCAAACCATTCGGTATAATCAAAGCCGTGGAACAAATTTTGATCGTTGACGACGAGAAAAGCATGCTCGAATTCTTGGGATATCTCCTGGAAAAAGAAGGATATCGAGTGACCAGTTCACAGGAAGCTCAAAAGGCATTGGAGTTGCTCTCTGAAAGGTCTGGTTTCGATCTGGTGATCTCAGATTTGAGAATGCCGAACCTGGATGGTTTGGAGTTGCTGAAGGCCTCACGCGAGCTCGATCCGGAAATTCCTTTCATTTTCATGACAGCTTATGCATCTTCGCAGACGGCCATTGAAGCCTTGAAAGTGGGAGCATTCGATTACATTACCAAACCTTTTCAAGTGGAGGAATTCAAGAACCTTGTGAAAAATGCTCTCGTCGCCCGCAACCTCAAGCGGAAGGTTAAGGTCCTTGAGAGAGAACGCATCCAGGAGAATCAACTCGTGGGTACTTCTGCTCCCATGCTGGAGATCTATAAGCTGATTGGCACCATTGCCAGCGCCGATACTACCGTCTTGATCTCAGGTGAAAGTGGGACAGGAAAAGAGCTGGTGGCTCGCGCAGTTCATCAGGCCAGTCCTCGCAGAGAGCACCCTTTTGTGTCGATCAATTGTGGAGCCTTTCCTGAGACGCTTCTCGAGAGTGAGCTTTTCGGTTACATGAGGGGGGCTTTCACTGGAGCAGTAAGCGAAAAGAAAGGATTGTTTGAAGCAGCCATCGGAGGGACTCTCTTCTTAGACGAAGTCGGTGAGATGTCAGCTGCCATGCAGGTCAAACTTCTCCGGGCTTTGCAAGACAAGAAGATTCGGCGAATAGGTGGGACGGATGAGTTCCACATAGATGTTCGGGTCATTGCGGCGACCAACCAGAACCTGGAAGGAGAGGTTGAAGCAGGGAATTTTCGTGAGGATCTCTATTACCGGCTTGTTGTCATCCCCATGCGCGTTCCGCCTCTGCGGGAACGAAAGGCTGACATCGTTCCTTTGGTGCGGCACTTTATCCAAAAATATAATGAGCGATTCAATCGAGACGTCAGAGGAATTACAGAGGAAGCACTTTCTTCCCTTGAAGAGTACAGCTGGCCCGGCAATGTGCGCGAACTGGAGAATGTAATAGAGAGAGCCATCACGCTCGAGAGCAGTGAGTGCATCCAAGAAGAAAGACTGCCTGAAAACGTACGCCACAGGGGTCAGACTCGAGAGCCCGATTTGCCTCGCTTTTCCACCTCAGAGGGTTTGGATTTGGAGAAGTATTTGAAGAAGGTCGAGCGGCAAATCATCGAAGAAGCTCTTCAACTAGCGGATGGCAACCAGACTCGTGTGGCAGAGATTCTGAAACTTTCTTATCGCTCTCTACGACACCGCATTGAGACCTTGGGTATCAAGAGGAAGCAGGATGTGAAAAAATAGATTTGAGGAGACAGGAGACAGGAGTCAGGAGCCAGGAGACAGGAGACAGGAGACAGAGGAGTTAAAAGTTGGAAAGTGAAAAGTTGAAAGTTAAAAGTTGGAAAGTTGAGGGCTCAACGGACAGTCGCTTTTTCAATTTCAAGTTTTCGACTCTTCAACCTTCCAACCCTCCAACCTTCCACCTGGAGC
>JALLOL010000261.1 GCA_027717875.1 Acidobacteria bacterium AH-259-L09
TAGAAATGTGGCAGAAATCTCAGAGACAACGTTGTCGTGTGTTATGAGGTATTTTGGAACAATAAGGATTGTATCCGGAATGCCTTTCAAGACCGCTACAACCCACAAACGCCGTGCTTGTTCACCGCACTCCGGATACAATCCTTATTGTTAATCGGACTCAACATGCGGCAAGGTGTTTTCGATGAGACTGGGTAGGTCGACTCTTCGCAGTCCACTTGTCTTGATGCTCTGTACGCTCATTTCTCAATCGTGTGCTGCCCAACAAGTCAAAGATCACGTCTTCGATTCCGGAGGTGTTCCCATCCGATATCGTGTATCGGGTAGTGGCCCGGGAGTGATCCTACTCCATGGGTTCGGCGGTGATCTTGACGACTGGTATGAGGCGGGTATTGTCGATATTCTGTCTGACCAGTTTCGTGTGCTCGCGATGGATGTGCGGGGCCATGGACAAAGTGGGAAGCCGCACGATCCCCAATCGTACGGTCAGGAGATCGTTGAGGATGTGCGTAGAGTGCTGGATCATTCGGAAATCCCGGCAGCCCACATCGCTGGTTACTCGATGGGTTCTCTGATCGCATTGGATTTTGCCACACGTTATCAGGAACGTACGCTGTCAGTGGTTGTCGGCGGCCAAGGTTGGGCTTCGCCCTCAGACGTGGAGCGCCTGCACGGGGAGGCGGATGCGCTCCAGCGTCGGGGCACGGGTGCCTCAAACGCAATGGATGTCACTGCATTGGCGGCACTCCTGCGAGGCGTTCGACCGCTCACTGAAGCGCAGGTGAGGAGCATACATAGTCCGGTGCTCGCTCTGATCGGTGCGGAGGACCGGTTCATGCCAAGCGTCAAAAGACTCTCCGAGTTGTTGCCAACCACCGAAGTGAGGGTGATTCCCGGAGCAACTCACGCGACGGCGTTTGGTCACCCGGAATTCTCCAAACGCATGACCGAGTTCTTGGTCGGAGTAGAGTTTGGTTCACAGTGAGGCGAGGGGCCGATTAACTATCGGGTGCAACGGACGTGGCCACCTCCACGTCCGGCCGGCGGTATCATTACTATTGGATGTGAAGGTCAACGGCTTGCCGGCCACCAACGGTGGCCACGCCGCTGACCCTTTGCGTTAGGCAGCCAAAAGGAAGGTAATCGGATAAGATGTTACAGAATTGGCAGTGCGACACGAAGTCGCTGCCTCACGCGGCTTGCTAACGGAATTCTCGAGCAGATCACTCCAGCGATCCAAGTCAAGCCGGTCGATCAACACTTTCCCCGTCCCAACGCCAAGGTCGAGAGCCCTCAAGGATTGCGTTTGATGGAATGGAAGAATTTCCAATGCGACTTCGATCATCTTCCACCGGAGGGGGTGCATGATGTCCATGTCGGCATCGTACGTGCGCACACGTTCTGGAAGGTCATAAGCTTTTACACTGTCAGAATTCATTTTGTCGTCACCATGGAAAGTGTCAGCGGTATCCTTGCCACATAATGGTTGAGCTAACCGGCGCGCGACCACGAGCGGCACGATAATACTGGGAGGTGCCCGAAATAGCGCGTCCCGTTGAGCGAATTGTTGGGTTGCAGCTTCATCCTAGTCTGGCAACCTGACCGTAACTTCCTTACCGCCATATGCATGTACTGAATCATGAGCCCGAACGCGAACCTCAACAACGCCTTCAGGAATAGCTACGTTATCGAGTGATCTTGTGAACGGCTGCTCATCATCGTGAGGATGCGTCAATTCTCGGACGGCGATTGTCTCGCCTTCCGGAGAAAGTACTTCCCATTTATTCGCGTAGTGTTCCCATCCATCATCGTCATGCTTCACGGTTACCGAAAAGCTACATACGGAATCTGTGCTACAGGATACTTCCACTCTTAGAACGTCGGCTTCTCCGGCGAAAGCGGCCGCATGAAGCCCCAGGATAGCTACGACAATTAATAGCTTGCTCATCGCTTCCCTTTCTGGGCTTTGATGCATAAATAGGCTTTTGCCCCTAGATATAGCGTTGGCAATGAGGTCTAATGCCCAAGATTTAGTATTTATGCAACAAAGCCCGCGACCCGTGCCAATCCGATCCAAGCCAAAGCCAGCAGTTCTCCGGTCCGGCCCCCGAGATCACTCCGCCCGGCCGACAGCGAACAGGTGTTGATCGGTCCGCACAAAGAGCACTCCATTGGAGATCGCCGGTGAGGCCAGACAGCGCTCCTCCAGCCGGTTTCGCGACAGGATTTCAGGCTGGCGCGCCGCCCGCAGGACAATCACCTCACCCCCTTCGCTGGTGAGATAGATCTTGCCATCCCCGGCCAGAGGAGAAGCGCTGAAGACGCCACCCACCCGGATTTTCCAGACCGTCTCGCCTGTTTTCCCGT
Source organism: Acidobacteria bacterium AH-259-L09 (assembly GCA_027717875.1). The sequence continues at coordinate 2,368 of JALLOL010000261.1, forward strand.
CGGCACAGGTCACAATGCCCGCCTCGTTGACCATAAAGACCAGCCCGGCGTAGTAGATGATAGAAGAGACATAAGGCCCTCCGCTGGGGACACGCCAGCGCACATGGGTGTTTGAGATGTCTCCTCTGCCGCCCGGCTGGATCGCCATGTAGGGGCTGCTGCGGTAGCCGCGGCTGGTGAAAATAATGCCGTCACCGAAGGAGGGGGAAGGAACGGGAAAGCGGTTGGCTTCTTCGAAAGACCAGAGGTGCTTTCCGGTGGCGGGATCATAAGCGTCCAGACCGCGGCTGGAATTGACAATCAATTCATTGCCGGCCGTGCCCGCCACGACCATGGGGGTGCTGTAGGAGCGCAGTTCTTTGCCCCGGTTCGCCTTCCACCGCTGCTGGCCCGACTTCTTGTCCAGCGCCAGCAGATAGGAAGCGGGGCCGTGGTCGCAGAGCAGAATCAGGAGGTCGCGGTAGAGAGTGGGAGAACTGCTGTGGCCCCACGTGATCTCAAACGGGGAATACTTTCGCGCCAGGTGACTCTGCCACATCAACCGGCCGTCCATGCTCAGGGCCACCAGCTGCCCGTTTCCAAACCAGCAGTACACGCCCTCACCGTCGGTGACACAGCTGGGAGTGGCCATGTTGGTCTTGCTATGCACCTGCGGGAAATCTCCCTCGGCTCGAAGCTGGAAGTCCCAGCGCAAAGACCCGTCCAGCCGATTGAAAGCCTGGATCAGAAAATGGACCGACGCGTCCTCCGGTTCGGTGCTGTCGATATGGGCACCCAGGGCTCGTTCCGTGCTTTCCTCTCCCCGAGACAGGGTGGGATGATTGCCGGGTCGAACGGTGCCCCGACCCAGCTGAGCGGTGAGAAAGACCGTATCTTCCCAGACAATAGGTGAGGAGACTCCCAAACCTTTTATCGGAGCCTTCCAGACCACATTTTCCTGGCTGCTCCAGCTTTCAGGCAATCCCCGCTCGGGCGAGACGCCGTTCCCTTCGGGGCCGCGCCAGTGAGGCCAGTTTTCGGCCATCAGGGAAGCGGATAACTGCAGTGCCAAAAACAGATAGCAGAATCGCATCGTTCACTTTCCTCCATCAAGTTCCTGCGCCGCCACCGCACCCATCAGTCCGCCCGGTATTCTGCCCGGGCCCACCATCTCACCAGTAAGCCAGGACTAACAGAGCACCTGGAAAACACACCCCCCTGCGGATCATGTAGCTATATACGGTCCTCTGTGAGCGTCGTTTCGTTGATGTCATAGCTATACACCGAAAGGGCTATCCCTGTTGAGGGTGAGTAAAGCTCAGTTGGTAGCCTAACTGGTCTGAATGCCTGGGTTCTTCCGGCGTGAAGGCCTGCCTAGCTTAGCGCCGTACGGAGGACACTGAAAGATGTCCACCC
>JALLOL010000269.1 GCA_027717875.1 Acidobacteria bacterium AH-259-L09
GGCCCCATCGCCTGGACAGTGATGGGGACAATCTTGATCACCGGGATTCTTCTGGTTGTCAATCGGTGGCCTTTGCGGCTGCGAGACCGGTATACAAAGGTATTGATCGCCAAATTGATTGTAGTGCACGTGTGGGCCGGCACAAACGCGCTGGTGCTGTTGGGCATACTCGGACCCGGGGCTCTGAATTTCAGCTTCTTTATGGGGATTGTGGTGATCCTCTTCGGGGCCTCGCTGGCGGTTGTGGGAGTTCGACCTGGAGTCCCAACGTCAACAGGGGTCGAGAGGAGTTAGTTTTGCCGATGAATCCTTTTGCAAAACGTTACGCCCAGGCACCACTGAAAAAGCTTGCTCTCGCAAGTGTCATGATAGTTGCAGTTATGGTGTTCCTGGGTGGTCTGTTTATTACCACCAACCAGGCTTATGCAATTCCGGCCAATGCCAGGAGATACGGGATTACCTGTCTTGCCTGCCACCTGCCACCGCCAAAGCTCAATGATTTCGGAAATCGGTTTCGGGACAACGGCTATGAAATGCGGGGCATATTGACGGAGCAGGTGCTTAAACGGATTAATACCTTGAATCAAGGGGTAAAAATTAAGGAGGTGACGCGGGAGGAGCTTGAGCAGAGGGATAACCCCGCCAAACTCGCCAGTGGCTTCTGGCCGGTAGCCCTTAGAGCATCTCTGGGCAATGCCTTTAAGAGTGTTGATAAGCTGGCTGTGGGTGCATCCCCTCAGAATCCTGCCACTTCTCCTTCTGCTCCGTTAGCGAGGGCAAACAGTAATGGGGTGGAACTGTTTGGGGTCGACCTGCTGTCCTTGGGCGCTGTAGCTCAAAATGTTTCCTTCAATCTGACTTTCTACGGTATCGCAGAGCGGAACTTGCACGTGCACCAAGGCTGGGTGAGGCTTAGTAATCTTTTCGGGACGAGCCTCGTCAACGTGAAGTTGGGAAAAGTCATTTTGGACCTTCCCTTCTCGGAGGACCGGAGCCCTACCTATTTTGTTCCTTACGTTGTGTATCGCTATCGACCAGGGCTCCCGTATATCCCCACGATGGGGCTTGTTAGCACGAATTTCACTTCTCCCCTTCAATATGCCAACCGGGACACCTTCCGGCTGCGCGATGAACAGCCAGCAGTCGAGTTGATGGGACATAAGGATTGGGCCCCTGGCAAGAACTTCCGCTATGTGCTAACGGCGCTCCTCACAGAGAATATCGACATTGGCAGTAGGACCCCCGGATTCTATGGCCATTTGACCCAGTCCTTCGGAGGGGAGGGATTCAACTCGGGTCACCGGATAGGCATCTACGGTCTGTACGGAGAAGCCCCCACGGAAAATAAATTTGGGCTGCCAGGGACGGGCACACGGGACCGTCCATTTTTCCGGCTTGGATTCGATCTGAGTACAGCCATGAGTGTAGGCCGTACCGGCAATCTAAATCTTTTCGGCGTTTACATGTATGGAGAAGATAATCCCTCTCTTATCACGCCTCTCCCGACAACCATATCGGGTGGCACCCAGCGTGCGACATGGCAAGGGTGGTTTGGGGAGGCAAATCTAGTCAAGCCTCCTTATATGTTTATCTATCGCTATGATGGGGTCAGGAACATAAGACAAGGTATCGGCCGTATTCCAAACGATTTTAATGATGTCGATTCCCATACCCTTGCTATAAGGCGATTCGTTTTTTTACCTGCTTTTCAAGCAGTCGTTTTCCATGCGGACTATAGCATCACCACCACACGAAGGACAGCCTTAAACGGGTCGAATCAAACTTTTCACATTGCCTTCGTGGGTTTTGATTTCCTTTTTTAGGTAAGCACTAAGCAAAGCATAAGCAAAGATCGACCAAAAAAGAAAGGAGTGAAAAAAGATGCGAAAGAAACTGGTAATTGTTTCCATGCTTGCGTTTGTCTTGGCCTTGGGACTGACTTCCTGGGTGGTTTTTGCCCAGACGCAGGAAAAAGTTGTCATAACGAAAGCCGATAAGGCAGCTGCGGAATCACAACTGGCCACAGCTAAGGAAGCACTAAAAAAGGCCAAGGAAAAACTGCAGGTCGCCAAGGAAAAATGTTGCCTGAAGCCAGAAGTGGGGGGCTGCGACATGTGCCTTCTCATGATGGGGGACTGCACCTGTCGGAAAAACCTTCTGGCTGGCAAAGCGGTCTGTCCGGAGTGTGGGTTAATGTGGCTGAAAGGCAAAGGACTCGCCCCAGATAAGGTCAAGCTGTCCCAGGTCAAGACCCTCATTGACGTGGAGAGGGAAAATCAGGGCGTGAAGCTGGAAAAAGAATAAACGAATCAAACTCCACCTATCACGCTGGGACCGATTTCCATGTCGCACCCAACGACGGGGGCGTCCGTTTGGTCGGTCGTCCCCGTTCACGATCAAACAGGGAAAGGAGGTGAGCCTCAAGGCCTCCGGATGTTCGCCCTGATTCCCATATGGAACACTTCTTCGCTGTCCAGCGGGAGAAATCGGCCGACATCACCGCCGGGCCGTCTGAAGATGGGGGCTTCGTCGCGCATCTGCATGGTGTCCTGGTAGTGACCCCAGGTGGTTCCGAAGCTGTACAAGCTCTGATCCTCAAGGGACGAGTTAATTCCTGGGCGGAGATCACTCTGTTGGAAAATAATAGTGGCCCCATTTCCTGAGGATTCGAAGGCGGCTATCGCCATGGATTGTAAAAATGGAGAGGGAACTTAGGCAAAGAATAGAAGAGGAATCCCGATTTCTTTCTGATAATGATCCTAGAAGACGTTTGCGAGCCGTGAGGAGGTTGACTGATATTGCTGCTGAGCTAGAGTCGAAGCACAGAGGACAAGTCGTGGAACTCCTTGGACAACTCGTCAACGACAAAGAAGCCTTTGTGCGCTGGAACGTTGCCATGGCGTTAGGCAAGATCGGTCATGTGAGTGGGATAGAGGCCTTGGCAAGGCTGGTCAGTGATGAACACGCAAACGTGCGCTTTCGCGTTGCTCTGGCATTGGGTCTGATCGCTCATAAAAGCGGTATCCCAATTCTCGAAAAGCTAATGTGTGACGGCTATAAAATAGGTGAGCACTTTGTAGTTCGCGCGTTCGCCGCGGTTGCCTTGGGCCAGATCGGTCACGGAAGTGGGGTGCCGCTGCTAGCTGAGCTTGCAAGTGATGGAGATCCTGTCGTGCGCTGGCATGTGGCTGTAGCCTTAGGCGATATGGGCGATCAGGGCGCGGTCCCCTGCCTCGCGAAGTTAACAGAGGACCCCATACCCTTTGTTCGCGCCCATGCGGCTATTGCCTTGGCTGAGATCGGTGACGCGAGAGGTTTGCCCCATCTTGAACGCCTGGTTGGGGACCAGATGCCAAAGGTCGCAAATATCGCTAGCCAATCTTTGGAGCTGTTGAGGTCCCTAATACGAGGTGAAGGACATGAAGAAAATCGAAGATCATCTCAAAGAGGTGTTTGAAGAGGAACTTGGAGAAGTGGCTTTTCGGACGAAAGAGCCATCAAACTCATTGAGCAATTGGCCTCGGACGAAAAGGACCATGTGCAAAAGCTGGAAGAACTTGCACGGAAGCTGGGGTGGTATCTCAGCGCTTGATTGCAATCCGAGGACCATTTTGATGGAGGGAAGGAGACATGAGGACCAAAATTTTACT
>JALLOL010000262.1 GCA_027717875.1 Acidobacteria bacterium AH-259-L09
AGCCAACCGCGCATCCGCGGTCGTGAAGGTTTTTCCGTGGAGGAGGTTTACTCTCCTGCCAAAAGCGGCTCGGTCGTGGCCATGACCTTTGACAGCCGGGGCAGACTAGTGTTCTCACGGGAAAAGGACCCCGTTTTTGTATTGCTTGATAAGGACAGGGATGGTCGAGCCGAGGGTGAGCAGATGTTTACCCATTACGTCACCAACTGCCAGGGTCTTCACTTTTACGGCGATGACCTGTTGGCGGTCGGCGATGGTCCTGAGGGACCGGGTCTTTATCGAGTGATCGACAACAATGGAGACGGCAGGGGCGATCGTGTGGTCACACTGGCCCGTTTCACCCGCAGAATGGGCGAACACGGGCCGCATGCTGTGTTCTTTGGACCTGAAGGGTTTCTTTATGTGGTTCTGGGCAACCACACCGGGCTGGTGGCTACTCCTGATCCCCTTTCACCTCACAAGGACTATATCGAAGGGCAACTCTTGCCCAGGTACAAGGATCCACGTGGCCACGCCAGAGATATTCGCGCGCCCGGAGGGACAATCGTGCGCCTGGATCTGGATGCCAAAGACCAGGACTGGCAAATGTTCGCCGGTGGATTCCGTAATGCTTATGACGCCACCTTCAATCTGCTGGGAGAGCTCTTTACCTTGGACTCGGACATGGAATGGGACATCGATCTTCCCTGGTTTCGTCCCGTGCGAACTAATCACATTGTCCCGGGCGGCGAATACGGCTGGAGAACAGGCTCCGGGAAAAGGCCTGAGTACTATCCTGACAGCTTGCCGGCAATGACAAACGTGGGAAGGGGCTCACCCGTGGGTGTGACCTTCTACCAGCACTACGCTTATCCCCAAGAGTATTACGACTCGTTTATGCAGGGGGATTGGTCGCGAGGCCGCATCCTGGTTGGTTTTCTTCAACAATCTGGAGCGACTTACACAGAGAAGTCTGAAGAATTCGTTTTGGGAGAGCCCCTGAACCTCACTGACTTGGAAGTAGGTCCCGACGGATCGCTCTATTTTTCCAAAGGTGGGCGCTTCACCGAGGGGGGGATCTACCGGGTCGTTTACGGCGGGAAAGTAAAGGGACAAGCAATCAAACGAAACTCGCTCCTAGCCCGTTCTCTCGCTGTAGGAAATTCGATCGATGACGCTCTCACCCAGCCCCAACCCCGATCAGCCTGGAGCCGGGCGAAGCTGCTCAAGATGCAGGCTCGCATGGGCCGCAAATGGGGCACGGATTTGGTCAAGGAACTCCGAAGATCGCGCTCTTCTCCCGAGCGCCGGGTTCGCGCCTTGGAACTGCTGCAGGTCTATGGACCAGACCCCGGCGAAAGATTCTTGACTTCACTGGGAAAAGATCGTCAATGGGAAGTTCGGGCCGCTTCTGCCTATTATCTTGGACTCCACAAAAGTGACTCGGCTCGCCGCGAACTGATTCGCCGTCTTAGGAACGATGCCCACCCATTCGTCCGCCGGCGCGCTTGCGAGGCGCTGATTCGGACCGAAATCCACCCGGGAATGAGCCTGCCCATTTCCCCGAGGCGTGATCTTTTTCCGTTGCTGAAGGAGTCGGATCGGTTCCTGCGTTATGCGGCTCGCCAGGCTCTGCGTCGCGTCAACCGGAACAAGTGGAGGGATGACGCTCTAAAGCTGGATGATTATCCGGCCGTCACGGAAGCGCTGCTGGCCCTGGTCCAAACCGTTGGGGGGACCAACGACGTTCCCTTTCTACTGGAAAGGGAGCTGGAATTACTGGATGCCCACCCAGATGATGACGACCTTCGAGGACTCCTTCGGGTCATCCATCTCACCATGATCAACGATGAAGGAGTTAATGACTCGGAAATTTACGAGTCCATGGGGGAGCTGCTAATGTCCCGGTTCCCTACACAAAACCAATCTTTGAATCGGGAGATCGCACTGACCCTGGCCCACCTGGAAACACCCGGCGCCATCAGCAAGATCCTACAACAGTTGGAGAATCCACACACACATCGCCAGCAGCAAATCTTCTATGCCTACTGTCTGCGCGCCTTTAAACAAGGTTGGGAATCCGAAGAAAAGGATGCTCTGGTTCAATGGTTCAAAAAGACACAGGAACAGCATTGGAAGGGTGGTGCCAGCTTCTTGGGTTACCTGGAGAGTATGTGGAATGACTTTTTAGAGGTCATGCCGCCCGAAGAAAAACAAGTGGCCATGGAGCGTGTTCCTTCCCTGACTGCACAGACCCTGGACTCCGTGGAAGCTTCGGGACTTCCTTTCCGGCGACAAAACTACATCCCGACGCTTTCCGAAAAGGAATTAGAGGAATACCTGCTCTGGGATCCGATGAGTTACACCGGCAAACCGGAGAACGGAAAACCGGCGTACGAGAAGGCTTTCTGCGCCAACTGCCATATTTTTGGCGAAATTGGTCGCGAGGCCGGTCCGGATCTGAGTGACGTCGGAAAACGGTTCCAGAGGAAGGATCTGATTGAGGCGATTCTTTATCCTTCCAGGACCATCTCTGACCTCTGGACTGCGGTCGAAATCGTGACCAAGGATAACACTTCGGTCATTGGAGTCATTTCGCGTGAGGATGCCGAATCCGCGATCATGCTGACAGCCGCCGGATTCCGCGTGACCATTCCTAAATCGGATGTCCAATCCCGAAGGGTTTCCGAAAGCTCGCTCATGCCGGAGGGATTGTTGAATAACCTGACCCGTAGAGAAATAATCGATCTGTTCGCGTTTCTGGAACAGGGTCCGCACATCCAGCAAGAGAACAGTCGAGAATGAGCTTAACGATCAATAGGGCAAGCGGATTTCGAATGAAGGAATTTTTGACAGAGATAGTAAAAGCCCGTGTTTCTGAAGAGGGCTGGACATGGTTAAAAAAGGTCCTGCAGGCAGCCAATGCACCTATGCCAGTGAATCAATTAATGGGCCATTACACCGGAGCATCACGAAAAGTGGGCAAACACGCCCTCCTTCTCAATGACCTGGAAAAAAAACATCTGCATTCCCTCAATCCGGAGCTTCCCTTGGACCACTGGGGAGTGGATGAAGCCGCCCGCGCTGTGCTGGTGCTTAGTCTTTCTCATCTTCCCTCTGATCGGTATGCTGAGTTGGTTCTGCAGTGTTACGAATATGGGGACAGCCGCGAGCAGCAAAGTTGGCTGCGAGCCTTAAGCCTCTTGCCTGACTGTGAACATTTTCTCGCGACCGCGGTGGACGCCTGCCGGACGAATATTATCCCGCTTTTTGAAGCCATTGCTTGTGAGAACCCATACCCTGCTCGTCACTTTCCCGAACTCAATTTCAATCAAATGGTTATGAAGAGTTTATTTAGTGGAATCGCACTCCAACGGATCGTCGGGTTGGAGTCCTGCTTTAATCGCGAACTTTCCAGGATGGCTGACGATTACGTGAGTGAGCGCGAGGCGGCCAGCCGCGAAGTTCCATCGGATATTTGGCTGGTACTGACGCCCCACATCGCTTCTGACCGGAAGCGGCGCGTCTATCGTTATCTCCATTATGAGGATCCTGATCATCGCTACTGGGCAGCGGTCAGCCTGGGCTACACCCGAGACCCTGAAAGCTGCACCGAGCTGGAGAAGCGAAAAGAAGTTGAGACCGATCACAGGGTCGTAAAGGCCATCAATACGTCCCTGGTTAAAATAGCCAACCATGCGGACCGGCTGACCAATTAATCAGCGGACCATCCGAAAGTGGTACTCGGCTGCTTGGAAACGGTTAGGAGAAAAA
>JALLOL010000263.1 GCA_027717875.1 Acidobacteria bacterium AH-259-L09
TTCACTGCCGCTCAAGCCGGGCTCCCGGAATCACACGCTGAGCATTAAGATTGTAGAGCTTCTCCAACACTTCGTCTGGCAGGTACAGGCCGTAGACTTTCCACAGCCCTTGTGCGTGGTGGCTTCTGCTGATGTCAAAATACTCATCGTCAGACTCAAAGAAACGCCAGTGCAGACGGTACATTTCCACACCGTCCTTGGCGAGTTTAATGCCCGGAAGCGGCGGTGTGTCCGTACCGAAGAGTACCCGATCGCGGTAACGGACAAAAAAATGCCGAGCGGTGTAAGGCTGACGACCTAATTCGCTTAAGCGGGCACCAGTTTCGACGTAAAGATTTGGATACTGCTCCAGCCACTGAGCCACGGTTTCCAAGTTCTCCGAATTGTTGGCCACATGAAGGGCGATGAAGGTGGTCCGGGAATGCCGCCCTATGACCGTGTTGCGCTGAGCGTGGAGCTCCTCCCGTGTCGGATACTGTGGGCCGTGGAAGGACCAATCAGGGTGGTCCATCAGCTCGATCAAACGTTCATTCTCCCGGTCGAGTGGTGTAAAAAAGGCGGCCGGATCGGCAATGTGGATGGCCACAGGGATTCCCAACTCACCACATTTTGCCCAGATTGGATCGAGCGATGGATCGTCAATTTTGAGCAGCTCAGCGGAGGGTTTTCGAACATTCAAGCCCAATCGCTTACTGATCTTCAGACCGCGAGCTCCCATTCGGTAACCCTCTTCTAATTGCCTGGCCATCGCCTCTCCGAAATCCGGCTCCTCAATCCGCGACCAGTCGAGTCGCATGAACTGGATGAATCTGCCAGGATGACGCTTGTTCATGATTTCAATGTTTTTCGCCAGGCTCTCCCCCCAAGCTCCGTCCAGATTCACCACCACCGCTACATGGGCAGCGTCCATGGCTCGCACGATTTCGTCCACCTGCTCGGGTGTCTGAGCTTGCCGCAAGTGATTGTGCACGTCGATGGCCGGAAATTTCGCTCTCAGAATCTCGGTAACTTCGGTCTTGAGCATCGAGGTTGGGTGGTAGTCCTGGATTGGAATGTTCTTAAGATCATCAGCTGTGTCCTGTGGTTCTTCAGATGCTTCCGTCTGGCAGCCTGTGAGCAACAGGCTCAGAAAGCAGATTGTTGATAGGGCTCGGTTCCAACTCATGACATTCTCCTCTGCCTTACGCCGATCACGCCGAGCAGAGGACCGTTGGGTGCTACTGGTCGACTTGAGGTTCTTCTATCACCTAAGAAGTTCATCATGCTGAGGGAGCCATCCCATGTCAATAAGATTGAGGATCTGAGTGAGTTCGCTTGCCCATCGCTTTCAGCCACAAACCCCGACGTTCCCGAAATTCACAAAGTCCGAGCTTATTTGGAGTCTGAAGATTGGCGTGGAACAGGGATTTGGGGCAAAATGTCTGCGTTAACCAGATTTAGAATCATGGGAGAAGGAAGATGAAGCACAAAAACAATCTGCTCAAAATTTCGATGCTGATGGGTACAGCAATGCTCTTGGGATTTGTGGCGGGGTATTCCCCAAGCCGTGGACCGGGGGTCGGACAAACTGCGAGTGATTGGGAGGCTCCAGCGGAAGCAAAAGAGTTGAAGAATCCCGTGACGGCTGACGCCGATTCTCTGAAGAACGGAAAGGAATTGTATAAAACCAATTGCGTGATGTGCCATGGTGAAAATGGCGCTGGGGATGGCCCTATGGCAGCCAATTTAATTCCCAAGCCGGCGCCGCTGTCAAAGGAGACCCTAGGCAGTGACACGGATGGCGAGTTGTTCTGGAAAATCTCGAAGGGGAAGCTCCCGATGCTCGCCTTTGAGAAGATGCTCACTGAAAAAGACCGCTGGCACATCGTCAATTACATCCGGACATTTTAGCGTTTCCCTTGACATTCCCTGGGCCAGGAACCAGATTCCAGTCACAATCAAAGGAAAGCAGAGCCTCGATTCACTTATCGACGAGTCGTGATCAGTGAAGGTCGACGATTTTCCGAAATTTAAACTCGGCGAGTTTCTGCAAGGGACACAGATTGAAGTCCGTGAAAGGGTGCCGCGTGGGACAATTCGCTCCGCCCTCTTCGATTTTGACGGAACTGTTTCGCTGATCCGTAGGGGCTGGCAAGACGTGATGGTTCGGATGATGGTGGAGATCTTGCGCAAATATATGAAGGAAGGGGAAAATCTGAATGAGCTAGCCCGCCACGTCTTCGATTACGTCGATCGTCTGACGGGCAGACAGACGATCTACCAAATGTTCCAGCTTACCGAAGAGATCAAAAGGCGCGGCGGTGAACCTTTGGAACCACTTGAGTACAAACATATTTACCATGAAAGACTTAGGGAGCACATCTCATCGCGCATCGAGGGTTTGCGCAGCGGCACGATTTCGCCGGACGAGTTGACAATGCCCGGCGCACGAGCGCTGCTCGAAGGTCTTCAGGAGCGGGGTGTCACGCTTTACCTTGCCAGCGGAACCGACCTCGTGTATGTGAGGGAGGAAGCGGAACTTCTTGGTGTCGTCAAGTACTTTGACGGCGGTATCTACGGAGCGCTCGAGCGAGTGGAGGATTTTTCAAAGGCGGCAGTGATTCAAAAGATGTTCCGCGAACACCGATTAGAGGGGCCGGAACTGGTCTCCTTCGGCGACGGGTATGTCGAAATCCTCAATACCAAGGAGGTTGGTGGAATTGCCGTCGGCGTCGCCTCAGACGAGGTGGAAGGCCTCAGGGTCAACCAGTGGAAGCGGAATCGTCTCATTCAGGCAGGCGCCGACCTGATTATCCCTGGCTATCAGGAGCAAGAGCCTTTGTTGGCTTATCTTTTCAACTAAAATGAAGTATCCACAGTTTGATCGTTCCCGTCTTGTCCTCAAGCCGCTCAGTGAACGGAAACACGACTTGGACCTCACCGTGATTTTATCTCTCGATACGGACGTTGAACCCCTCGGCGGTGAGGCAATGAAGCAGCTCGACGTTGTGGGACAGCGGATCGTGGCGGCCAGGGAAAGGAACGCATCGATCATCCTGATGATGGGGGCGCATGTCCTGCGGGCGGGCGTGCAGCGCTATCTGATCGACTTACTTGGGCACGGACTCATCACGCACATCGCCCTGAACGGGGGAGGAGTAATACACGACTACGAGTTCGCTCTGATCGGTGCAACAACAGAGAGCGTCGCCCGCTACATTCGTACCGGCGAGTTCGGCCTATGGCAGGAGACGGGATACCTCAACGACATCGCCGTCAAAGCCGCGCAGGAAGGCATGGGACTCGGTGAAGCAATCGGTCGCGAAATCGCCGAGGGCGACTTTCCTTATAAAGACATCAGTATCCTGGCGGCGGCCTATCGCCTGGGTGTTCCCGCAACGGCTCACATCGGAGTCGGCTATGACATCATCCACGAACACCCAAACGCAGACGGTGCGGCGCTCGGTGCGGCCTCCTATACGGATTTCCTGGTGATGGCAAAAACAGTCGAAAACCTCGAAAAGGGTGTGGTGTTGAACTTCGGAACAGCCGTCATGGGACCGGAGGTTTTCCTGAAGACGCTCTCGATGGCGCGAAACGTTGCTCGGGAGGAAAACCGGCAAATTTCACACTTCACGACCCTCGTGTGTGACCTCCTCCCGCTCGGCGATGATGTTTCCGGTGAACCCTTGAAGAGCGAACCGGATTATTACTTTCGTCCCTGGAAGACGTTGCTTGTTCGAACGGTGGCCGGCGA